>NZ_AJKQ01000002.1:0-884 GCF_000257455.1 Streptococcus oralis SK610 | reverse complement strand
TTACAGTCCAGAGTTTACTAAGGTAACACCAACTGGTAAAGATACTTCTTCAGTGAACATTAAGGGGCTTGTTCAAACAGGTACGCCAACATTTGAAGGTGGTAATCCGCTTGTTCCAATCGATGAAACAGTGGTAGCAACATTTGAAGATGGATCAACTGAAAAAGTGATTCCAGGTGAAGGAACTTATACAATCTCACCAGATGGCACCGTCACCTTCACTCCAGAGGCAGACTTTGTAGGAAAAGGAACTGGCGTAACAATCGTTCGTAAGGATAAGAACGGTACCCCAGTTACTGCAAGCTATCGTCCAACAGTTGTAGATCCATCTACTGGTCATGATACGGCTTCTACAGGAGCAAAAGGCCAACCACAAGTGGCAACTCCAACGTTTGAAGGACATATCGATAGTACAGTTCCACCAACCTTTGAGGATGGTAGCACGACTATGATTGTTCCGGGTGAAGGAAGTTATACAATTGATAAAGATGGTAAGATTACCTTTACTCCAGAACCAGACTTTGTTGGTACAGCTAAAGGATTGGTTGTGAAACGTTTGGATATGTATGGAAATGTAGTTACTGCTCGCTACACACCAACTGTCCTTGGACAAACACAAGTGAGTGATGCGACATCAGAAGGTCTTAAAGGTCAAACTCAGACTGGTAAACCAAGCTTTACAGGTGATGTCGATCTGACAGTTCCGCCAACCTTTGAAGATGGAACAACTGAAAAAGTCGTTCCAGGTGAAGGAACTTATGTAATCTCACCAGATGGCACCGTCACCTTTACTCCAGAGGCAGACTTTGTAGGGCAAGCCAAAGGTGTGAAAGTGATCCGTAAAGATCGCAATGGAAATATCATTTCAGGATTCTATACTCCAA
>NZ_AJKQ01000001.1:0-99184 GCF_000257455.1 Streptococcus oralis SK610 | reverse complement strand
TATTGGAAATAGTATCGATTCAGGTATTCAATCCATTCAGAAAGTGTTTGGGTGTTGAATGATGCATTTAAAGTTTAAGAATGCTAATACGATGTCGTATAGCATTGTAGAAATAAAGAAATTATAAATTGAAAGGAAAACAAGAAAATGTCTATTTTGCCAATTGGAACAATTGTTTATTTAAAAGAGGGGAGTCAAAAACTAATGATTCTCAATCGTGGGGTTACTATAGAACAGAATGGTGAAAATGTTTTGTTTGACTATTCTGCTGCTTTTTATCCAATGGGACTAAACCCAGAACAGTTGTTTTATTTCAATCGTGATGATGTAGATAAAGTAGTTTTTAAAGGCTATAGTGATGAAGAAGAAGAGCGATTCGCCGAAATTTATCAACGTTGGCTTGATGAAAATGCAACAACAATTAAAAAGGGTGTAACAAAATAATGTGCATCTGTAAAGATTATTGCAAAATATCACAATACTAAATAGAAATCAAAAATGAGGAGCTACTTTGACATTAAAGAAACTCCTCGTTTTTTTAGTTATTTTCCCATCATACATCTAAGTCCGTGTGACTATAAGCCAAAATTTATGATACCAAAATATAGCTTTGTTCCTATAGAATAGGAAGAAGGTTATTTTTGTATTGTGGTATAATAAACCAAGACATTTTTTACTTTTCTCATCTTCTCACGGTATTGCTCATGTGATATAATGGGATAAGGATTGTTCCTCATTTCAGACGAGTTTATGGATTTCAGGATAAGTTAGCAGGTGAGAAGAGTATTTCTGTTAGCCTCCTTCCTATACACCTGTTAACAGCTATCCACGATAAAAGGAGATTGTAGATTGGTTTTATTAGTATTAGGGATTTTGGTTTTGCTCATTCTAATCTTAAAAAGGAAACAGAAAACTGCTAAAAAATCTGAAGGAAATGCCAAGAAAAGAAATTGGCTATTAATAGGTTGCTTATCCATAGTGATTCCAATGGTAATCTTCACAGTGTTCAGTCCGATTTTTTCTCTAATGGATATGTGGGGGCTGTTTGCTCATGCAAGTCGAACTGAGATTGAGCAAGCTGTGCATCGTTCTTATCAAAATTACGGTCTTACAGGACAGTTTGAGTTAGAAAAATACGAGAAAAACTATACAAGCGTGGGAGGATTTATAATCAATGGTACCTATAGTGAAAATATAGCTGGAAAAACCTATCAGGTTAAAACTCGATTTAAATACTATACTCGTTTTTCGGAAATTAAAACATATGGAAAGACAGATGCAGAGGTTGATTACAAAAATGGTAAAAAAATTTATAATGTTTTCCCAGAATTAGCCTATTTAGGGATTGAGGTTAGTCCAGGCACCAGCGAGTTTTTAAAAAGCTTGGACAGTTCAATCAAAGATCCTAAACTGCCTGATTTGAAGTATCAAGGTATTGGTTTTGAATTTAATAACCAATCTGATAATATCTATCTTTATAATGAAATATTAGAGGAAAATCAAAGCAAGGGCCAAGCTCT
Source organism: Streptococcus oralis SK610 (assembly GCF_000257455.1). Classification (GTDB taxonomy): domain Bacteria; phylum Bacillota; class Bacilli; order Lactobacillales; family Streptococcaceae; genus Streptococcus; species Streptococcus oralis_CB. The sequence goes on along the minus strand of NZ_AJKQ01000001.1, from coordinate 97,664 downwards.
GCAAGGAATGTATCCAATGGATGCTCAATATCTTTTCCAAAAAGAGATTTTTATACCGACATTTGAATTGCAGTATTTCGTTCCAAAAGAAAAAAGAGATCTCTTGTATGATGACTATCTTAAAGAGCTTGAAGCGCTCATGAAGGAATTTTTTGCCAACCAACCCCTACCACGCGGTCTTTATGCTGTCAAAATTGCTAAGTATAAAGAGGATAAACTTGTCAATGATAGTGGTGTATACTATGTGAAGATTGATAATCAGCAAGTTGTAAAGCTGTTGCAAAAATTAGAGTAGGAGTTGCTAGGTCTAGGTCAGTTTTTTGTGAATGAGGCATTTTTGATTTACAAATTTCAACAAGACATTAGCTAGCCTTGTTTCTGCTACTCTTTCAGTTTATTCTTCCACCTGAATGATGTTCAGGTGGTTTCTTTTGATTTTCTCGTCTTCTCACGGTATCACGCATATGGTATAATGGAGAAGGACATTTTCTTTTTATTTCTAGAAATTCGTATATTTTTTGAAAACGGACAAATGCTTTCAACAGTAGAAAGTATTTGAGGGGTCATCAACGTTGGGAGGCTTTGCAATGAAATTTTCGAAAAAAGCGGTGTTTATTGTCATGTTGGTTGGAGTTCTCTTACTGACGCCTTACCTAGCATATAAATACTATGTGAACAAATATGTTAATCCATACTCTACTTTTTTGTTTAAGAGAAAGATAGTGGATTACAAATATATCGAGGATGGGAAAGCTTTGGCGATTAAGTGGGACTATGATAATCCATTGGACTATTGGCTCGCATCACAGTCTACCTATGTTTATTGGGTTAGTCCTGTTGTCAGTCCAAATAAGATTGTTCAGGAATACAAAAGATTGTCGATGTCGTCTACCCAGCGAAATGAGCCTATTGAAGATGAATATTGGAAGATTACCGTCTATGATATAAAGACGAAGGACTTCCCCTCCAAAGACTATGATATTTTTAAAATGACTCGAGATTATGATTCAGACTATATCCCTACAGGGATTGCGACCACCATCTATACTAGTAAGGGACAGGAGCTTTTAGATGTTTATTTAAAAAATTCCAAAAATGGCTCCCTTATTACAAAGTCTATTGATTTGGATGAGGGGAAGATTGTGGAATTAGGTGAAGGAAAGGATTTCGAACAAATAAGTCGCTCAACCTCTTTTTCACATTTGTTACAGAACTCTTCTAATTACTTTATAAATAAATGGGAAATCGGAATCTTAAAAGAAGGAAAACTAGATAAAGATGCCCTTATCCGTCAAAAGTATCCTGAAGCAGCAAAACTTTTAGAAGATAATAATGGGTCAATTGTAGTCTTAGCTGATAAGCCAAGTATCGAAAACAATATGCCAATTTACCAGCTATTGTATAAGGAAGGGACGAATTTATTTGAAAATGTGAAAATTCCTGCGGAAAACTCAGTAGATGGGCAGGAGCATATTGTCAACAGTCAGGAAGAGTTTATTACATACTATCGTAATAAGGAAAAAGGGGACCCTAAGGCGAGAATGTAAACTCTATCTAGCGATATTTTACCTAAGAAGAGAAGGGGAGTTTTGTAATGATTAGTTTAGAGCTGTTGTCTGAAGAAAATAGTCTAGACGTTTATTCTTTTGAAAAAGAAAATCGAGAGTATTTTGAACGAAATTTACCTCCTAGACCAGCTAACTATTTTGATTTAGAATGTTTTAAAGAAATCACGAGGGAATTGTTAACGGAACAAACGAATCGGGCTGTCTACATGCATCTAATCAGAGATTCGCAAGGTGTTATGGTCGGGAGAATCAATTTAAGTGTCTTAGAGAATGATCGAAAAACAGCAGAACTTGGGTATAGGATTGGGGAAAATGTTAGCAACCTAGGTTATGCTAGCGAAGCGGTTAAACTCGTTTTAGACAAGGCCTTTACGACTTATGGTTTCAATAGAATCATTGCAGGAACAGCAACGGGTAATCTAGCCTCTCAGAGGGTGCTTATAAAAAATGGCTTCACCTTTAGTAGAATGATAGAAAATGACTTACACATTCATAATGAGTGGGTTCATACAGCAGTATTTGAGATAAGGAGGCCATAATATCATTATTTCCAGTCCACTGACAAGGTTAATGGAGTCATCAATCTTTACAGACATTCAAGAATGTTTTCTTGGATGTCTTTTTTGTTCAGAATAGATAAGTGGTGCTGTTTAAACTTGATTTTCCCAGTGGACAATCGTTCACTTTTTTTATATAATAAAACTAAACTAAATTGGTTGAGTTTTGAAAGTGTAAGCTTAACCATCAATGTGTCTTTCTAAGGGAGATAATGTCCATTAAAGCATCACACTAGGAGGTGAATCATGTACCAACCAGAAAAACTCAAGGCTCGTAGGAAAGAGCTAAAACTGACACAAAAAGAGATTGCAGAGGAATTAGGGATTAGTTTTCAGGCTTACTCGGCTTGGGAACGTGGAATTAAGGAACCATCCAAGGAGAAGGTTGCCCAGCTAGAAAATATTTTAAAGGTGGCAAAGGGATATTTCACTCAGATCGAGATTGTTCGCCTCTACAATAGCCTCTCCAAGCAAGGGAAGGACAAGGTTGTGCTTTATGCTCGCAACCTGGCTCAAGAAGAACAAACTCAGAAAGTGACGACCATACCAGAGCGTCTCTACGAGTATCATGTCTATGAACGCATGTCAGCAGGGATCGGGGCATCAGTCTACGGTGACCAGAATTTTGATACGGTTTACTTTAATGAGGAACTGGCCCACGATTTTGCTTCCTGGGTATCTGGGGACTCCATGGAACCTAAATATCAAAATGGTTCCGTGGCTCTGATTCGAGAGACGGGATTTGACTATGACGGGGCGGTTTATGCAGTGGTTTGTAACAACCAGACCTATATTAAACGGGTTTATCGGGAGGAAGATGGCTTGCGTCTGGTCTCTATCAATCCTAAATACAAGGACATTTTCATTTCCTATGAGGAAGATCCTCGTATTGTAGGGATTATAGTTGGGAACTTTGTGCCAATGGAGGGCTAGCCTATGGGCTACTTTGATTATTCCAGAGAGCCCAAGAGTGATATTGCCTTTGTTGATATGAAATCTTTTTATGCCAGTGTCGAGTGTGTGAAAAGGGGCTTGCATCCGCTGAAGACCTCACTTTGTGTCATGAGTCGCGCGGATAATTCAACTGGTCTTATTCTAGCCTCCTCTCCTACGTTTAAGAAGATTTTTAGCAAGTCCAATGTTGGTCGGGCCTATGATCTGCCTTTTGATATCAAAACGCGCAAATTTTCTTATTACAATGCTCGAAAGCAAGGCTTGCCTACTGACTCAGACTATGTTCGCTACATCGAAGATTGGGCTCAAGTCACCTTGATTGTGCCACCTCGGATGGACGAGTATATCGCAGTCAATATGGAAATCCAGCGAATCTTTCAAAACTATGGTAGCCCAGACGATATTTATCCCTACTCTATCGATGAGGGCTTTATTGACCTGACTAGTTCGCTCAACTATTTCATACCAGACAAGAATCTCTCTCGCAAAGACAAGCTGGATATGCTTTCTGCTCGTATTCAGAGGGATATTTGGAGGCAGACAGGGATCTACTCTACGGTGGGTATGTCCAATGCCAATCCCTTACTGGCCAAGTTGGCACTGGATAATGAGGCCAAGCACACCCCGACCATGAGGGCTAACTGGTCTTACCAAGACGTGGAAGAGAAGGTTTGGGCCATTCCCAAGATGACTGACTTTTGGGGGATTGGCAGGCGGATGGAGAAACGCTTGCATGCTCAGGGGATTTTTTCCATCAAGGAATTGGCCACCAGCAATCCAGACCAGCTAAAGAAAGCTCTGGGTCAGGCTGGACTGCGTTTGTGGTTTCATGCTAACGGGATTGATGAGAGCAATGTTCACAGGCCCTATAAAGCCAAGTCTCAGGGGTTGGGAAATTCTCAAATTTTACCGAGAGACTACGTGAAGCTACGGGATATTGAAATTATTCTCCGAGAAATGGCAGAGCAGGTGGCTATTAGATTGAGAAGGGCGGGAAAGAAAACAACCCTTGTCTCTATCTATGTCGGTTTCTCTAAACAGGAGGTTAGGCCGTCTATTCACACACAAATGAAGGTCGAACCGACCAACAATACAGCTGTCTTAACGGATTATGTTTTGAAGCTATTTCATAGTAAATACACTTCTGGAGCGGTCAGAAGTGTTGGAGTCAACTATTCAGGATTTGTGGACGGGTCCTTCGGCTTGATCTCTCTCTTTGATGATGTTGACAAGTTAGAAAAAGAAGAAAGGCTCCAGACAGCCATTGACTCCATTCGGGAACAATTTGGTTTTACCTCCCTCTTAAAGGCCAATGCACTGGAAGAAGCCTCTAGGAGTCTTGCTAGAAGCAAGTTGATTGGGGGGCATTCTGCTGGAGGATTAGATGGTTTAAAATGATTGATCGTTCTTATTTACCCTTTCCATCTGCGCGTGACTATCAAGATCCAGGGATGCAGAAGTGGATGGGCTTTTTCCTCTCAGAGCATACTAGTTCACTCGGTGAAGAGAAAAATCGGGTAGCTTTTTCGACGAGTTTGAATTCCGCTGAGAAGCTACTCTTGCTTTCGCAGCTTTATGTTGGGCAACTGAAGGGATGCTTTGTGGTCAAGGAAAGAAGGCATAAAACCACGATCATTGGTGAGGTAAGCGAATTATCACCTCAAACTCTATCTATTAGGACCAATGAGGGTTATAGGCTGATAGAGATCGTAGATGTCCTCGAAATTCGACTGTGGGAGGAGGGAGTGTATGACTAGAAAAGAGTTGTATGAAAACAAACTGCAGATGGATTATTTTTCAGATAGTTATATCCGCTTTGAAGAGGATTTTCAAAAATACTCTGCTATGAATGTACCACTGACTTTTTTGATCGATGACATCCTACGCACTATGGCGATGAATCAGAAGAACTACTTTGTTTTAAACAAGGAAAATGCCAAGGATGGGCGGGAGCATCGCTTTTATTTTAGGGTGGTGACGGAAAAAGAGTGTCCCAGAAATCGAACCTATGCATACGCTGGACTCAAAAATAGTAATCAGTAGATCTAGGTGTGGAAGAGGAAAGTCTGATTTATGAAAGATGGCTTGTGAGCGTCAGAAAATCTCATGGTATAGGAATTCGAAACACCATCTTTTATCTGTGGAGTTCTTGCAGAACTTATGATGGTAGTTCTGATGAGATAAGACAAGGGGGACTCTCTTTTTTGGATGAACGTTTATTTGAAATCGTAGTTAACTTTGAAAATACCTATCCTCAATGATAACCTTATTTTAGAATTTTATACCAAAACATCCATGTATATTTGTGGATGTTTTTTAATTTTACAGATAGAAAAAGAGAAGACCAAATGGTCTTCTCAACGGGGGAACTGAATCATTAGAAAGAATCAATCAAAGAGGGTTATTAGTCTTTGAAATTCTTTTGGAAAATGAGGAGAGACAAGATAGAAGTAATGGCTGCCAAGAAGAGGAAGGCACTTGCTTCTTGTTCCCCAGTTGCAGGGAGTAGTCTTTCCTTGTCTTCTTTGACTGTAGCTGTAACAGGAGCTTTTTCATCTTTTGCTGATGAATTGTCTGTTACGACTGGAGTTGGTTTTTCGGTCTCTCTTGGGACAACATACTCAGGAAGGGTCACAACTGGTGGTGCCTCTGTTCCTACTGAACTTTGTTTAGTACCCACCTCAATCACTCGATCTTGAGCTGGTGTTGCTTCTGTTTGGAGAACCTTGCGATTGTCACCTTCCACTTCAACATACTCGACTAAGAGACCGTCTTTCCCTTCTGATAGAACTTGCTCTTTTCCTTTGTCTAATTGTGGGTTTTCGCGACGAATCGTCTTGAACGGTACGACCTTATTGATGATTTCCAAGCTTGGAAGTGTAAAGACAAGGTCTTTTACCCCTTCCTCAGGACTTGAAGAAGTAATTGGTTTTTCAGGTTGAGCTGGAGTTTCCGGTTGAGCAGGTTTTTCCGGTTGAACTGGATTCTCAGGTTGAGTCGGATTTTCAGGCTCAGTAGGTTTCTCAGGCTGAACTGGCTTTTCCGGTTGCGTTGGAGTTTCCGGTTGAGCAGGTTTCTCAGGTTGCGCTGGAGTTTCCGGTTGCGCTGGTTTTTCCGGTTGAACTGGATTCTCAGGTTGAGTTGGTTGTTCCGGTTGCGCTGGTTTTTCAGGTTGAACTGGATTCTCAGGTTGAGTTGGTTGTTCCGGTTGCGCTGGCTTTTCAGGCTGAGCCGGAGTTTCCGGTTGAGTTGGTTTTTCAGGCTGAGCAGGTTTCTCAGGTTGAGCAGGTTTTTCAGGCTCAGCAGGTTTCTCAGGTTGCGCCGGTTTTTCAGGTTGAACTGGATTCTCAGGCTCGGCAGGTTGTTCCGGTTGCGCCGGTTTCTCAGGTTGAGCTGGCTTCTCAGGCTCAGCCGGTTTCTCAGGTTGAACTGGAGTTTCCGGTTGAGCAGGTTTCTCAGGCTGAACTGGATTCTCAGGCTGAGCCGCTTCGAGTTTGTTGATTTGTTCGAGAGCAGTTTCTAGCGCTTTATTGACTGCTTCCTGAGTTTTAGCTTCTTGGATTGCAGCAATGGCTTGGTCAGCAATTTCTAATAATTTCTTCTTAGCTTCCTTGTTGGATCCAAGCTCAGCGACTTTTTTCTCGATAGCTTTTGCCAAGCTGTCCATAGCCTTATCGTACTCAATTTCCGGTTGTTTCGGTTGAGCTGGTTGATCAGGTTTAGAAGGTTCTTCTGGCTGTTCCGGTTGCTCTGGACTAGGTTCCTCTTGGCCTCTTTGATAGTTCTCATCCTTGGATAGGATATCTTGTAGGGCACTGACTGTCAACATGACATCCTGAACATCCACTGCATCAGCACTGAGTTGGTTTCTCAATTTTTCTAGATTTGCTTGGAAAGCTTGGCGTGCAGTGGCCGTATTTTTCAAGCCTGCTGGATCAAAGTTTGAAAGATCGTCTTTCCATTTTGAGATAGACTGGATGATATCTGCCTTGCTGTAGAGTTCACTACCTTCGCCACGAGTGATGAATTGGTCTACCTGAATACCGATATTTTGAGACAAATCGTTTCGATCAGGATCTAGTTGAAGGGTGACTGCGTGCAAGTTTTCGTCCAGACCTTTTAAGCTAACCAGAGTTTGATTGCCTTGGCGTTGGGCTGCACGACCGCTAAAGTATTTCTTACCGTCAATAGTTGAAGCATTTCCCATGCCCTCTTGGTAAGGAACTTCTTTGCCATCTAGGAAGACTTTGTAGATACCATGATTTGGATCAACATAGCCCTTGATATCAAGTCCAGTACCGTAGAAGTAGGCTGTGACAGTTGTCTTTTTCTTTTGCTCGTCAGTTAAGCGTCCAAAAGATGCCCAAGACTCCGTTTTTTGGTACTTGTCTGCCGAATTGGTTTCATGGTGCCAGCCAGGACTATAATCCAACTGACTAGCTTGATCATCATAACTTGTTTGGTCCTTGATCAGCAATTCAGCTTTCATCACTTGGATGGTTGCATCTGTAGCAAAACCGAGCAGGGCACCATCAGTGACAGAAGTGAGCTTGGCTTTGAAGTCAAAGACAGAGTCGGCTTGTTCTGTAAAGTCAATCGTTGGGATGGTCACAGTCTTTTCTGTTTCTCCATCTTTAAAGGTCACATCTTGAGTTGTATCTTGGTAAACTTTACCGTGAACCCCAGTTCCAGGTTCTGTGATGAAGCGAACAGTAGCAGCCCCCTTGCTTCCACCAACACGTTTAATCTTAACAGTGACTGGTTTTCCTTTTTCGACTTCGTAGTTGGTAGACTCAAGTTCAAACATCCCTTTACTATCATTGTTTAGGGTGTAGATCCCTTCTGTAGCAATTGGTTCACCTGTTTTATTAACAAGGGTAATGGTATGTTGGCCAGGTGCTAAATCACCTGTCTCAAAGACTTTTTGGCTACGTTTACGGCTAGTGTTCTTAGTTTGCACATCCGCAACCTTTTGGCCATCAACGTAGACGGACATTTCTCCATGACCTGGGTCGACTGTAGAGACAACATAGGCCTTGGTTCCTGTGAAGGTATAGCTTACTTTGGCATCTTTTTGATTGGTCCACATAGAAGTGCCACGAACACCTTCAGATTCATTGTACCAAGTTGTACCAGCCTTGTCAGCGGTTGTATTTGAGTGGTATTCAAGTCCAAGAGGGTAGCCGTCTGTTTTTTCAATACTGCTTGGTGTCTTGTAGACTGAGAAGTTGTTCAAGATTGGAGTTGCTTGTGCTCCTGTGATGGTCACACGGATTTTTTGTGCTTCTACAGGTTGTCCTTGAATCAAACGACGGTAGCCTACTGTTGAACCTTCCCCATATGGAACCCAGCGTCCGTTGATTTCGACTTCAATCTTGAAACCAGAGATCCGTTGACCTTTGGCGATGTCTTCTTTGAGTTCGACAACGTCAAAGCGTCTCTTTTGTCCTAAATCGACTGTAAAGCTACCGGTTGTGGCATCATTTGAGAGCGCCCAGCTAGTATCATCTTTACCGTCTGTCAGGTGACTTTCCTTGTAGAGGTGGTTCTGACGAGTAGAACTTGCTGTTACAGTGGCCCCTTTGGCGAAGTCAGTCGCATACATTTGGTCTAGGGTTGCTTTGAACTCCTTCAAGCGAGCCACATCCGCATCTGCAAATTTTCCTTCTTTATTTGGTGGAATGTTGAGAAGGAGAGGGGTTCCACGACCAACAGACTTGAAGTAGATATCCATCAGCTCTTTGAGTGATTTCGGCTGTTGATTGTCATGGTAGAACCAGCCAGAACGAATCGAAACGTCAGCTTCCCCTACAGAGTACATATCACCATCTGGGTCACCATGGTTGAGGTATTCGTTTTTCACATCGTCTGTGATGTTAGCTCTCTTGACTTTATGCCAGACAGGGTCACCTGCGATACCACGTTCATTTCCGATCCAGCGAACGCTTGTCGGTTGAGCAGAGAAGATGGCGATATCTCCTTCAGCTTCTTTGATATATTTGAACCATTCATCAAAGGTATAGGTTACTTTTTGGGCACCGCTACCACGCGCACCGTCCATCCAAACTTCGATGAATTTCCCTTTATTTCCGTATTTCGGATTTCCAAGGATTTCTTTCAGTTGGTTGAGATAGTATTGGTTGTATTCTTTTTCGGTTGCGACATGGTATTTTGGATGATTAGCATCCCATGGTGATAGGTAAACACCCATATTCATGTCGTACTTGCTAGCAGACTTGGAAACTTCTTCGAGAAGGTCACCCTTTCCATCTTTCCATGGGCTAGCAGCTACGGTATGGTTGGTGTACTTAGATGGATAAGCAACGAATCCGTCGTGGTGCTTAACAACCATAATGGTTCGTTTGAAGCCCGTTTCCTTCAAAGTGCGAATCCACTGGTCAGTATCCAAGTTGGTTGGATTGAAGTATCGGGGGTCTTCTTTCCCATTTCCCCATTCAGAATTGGTATAAGTGTTCATTCCGTAGTGGATGAAAGCTGCCAATTCTTCCTTGTGGTAATCGAGTTGGGCCTTGCTTGGAAGAGGTCCATGATTGCCAATCTCAGTTTCTTTATCTTCTGGATGAGCGACTGGTGGAGTCGGTGTCGTTGGATTGGCTGTATCAGCGATTGGCTCGTATTCAAAGACGACCTCATTCACCCCTTTTTGCTGGATCCTTGCTTCCAAGCTAGCCTTAACTGGACGGTAGCCAGCAATGTCTTTTGCATGGAAGGTGTTGACAAAGGAAACATCATACTCTTGACCGTCATTGTTATCAACTGTCGCTTCCGCTAGTTCAGTAGCTGTTCCTTTTTGACGGTAGTAAACTTTGAAAGAGCCTTTGTTGACTTGATAGACCACTTTGATGACACGGGTACCGGCAGGTGCTTTGCTGACAACATTGTGCTCTTCAGCCCAAGTATCTTTTAGCTGTTTATTGACCGCTACACCATCAATGGATACAATTTCGTATTTGTCTTTATTATTCTGATAGAAGTCCGTCTTCTCGATTTCTTTTTTGAAATTGTAGTCAAATGGAGAATCAACAGCTGTCTGTTCGATAAAAGTATCATTATCTTTGACAGGATTTCCTTCTTCGTCTTCGTGTTGAATAACCACACGACCGTATTCAACTCCCTTGGTCAAGCTAGCAATCCCATCTTGGTTGAAGGAATATTCGTTGCTTCCGATAACAGCTGTTTCGTTCCGAAGCATGCGCCCCTCATCAGTAAAGTAGTAACGATTTCCGTTATCTCCTTGGTACCAGCCTTTCACACCATATTTGGCAATCATATCCTTCACCCATTTCAGTTGTTCAGGTGAAAGGACGAGTCCGCCACCAAAGCGATCCTTTTCAGGAACACCATTGTCAACGGTTCCGTGTTGGTGAACACCGAGAACTTTTCCTTGGCTATCGACAATCCCACCACCAGACAAACCAGATACAGAAGTGGTTTGGTAGGTGATACCGGTCGTTCCCTTATCATCATAGGACTCAACAGATCGGATAGTCCCATCTGCCTTGTAAAGTTGGCCAGCTAGGATAGGTTGTTTCAGTTCTTTTGAGCTCGAGTCTGTTGGGTAGCCAATCGTACTGATGGCTTCTCCCGGCTGATGTGTCTTGTGCTCCGCTAAAGGCGCAAAGGTTGCTGCTTTGTTTGGACTAGCAATCGGAAGAGGAATAGGAGCTTCTACAAGAGCAAGGTCGTTTTTATAGCCTTTTCCAAACTCCTTCTTGTTCCAGAAATGGATATCTTTTTCTCTGAATAAAACCGTAGTTCCAGAAGATGGAAGTGAATTTTTCTTTTCGCTGTTTGAACCAACGTTATAGTAGAACTGGGCAGATTTTCCACCACGAATATGACCTTCGCCAGTTTCTTTATTGGCCTCTAGGAAGTTATGAGCAACGGTAAGGATCAGGTTAGGTGCAACAAAGATACCAGATCCTGAAACGAGGTAGCGCTGCTCCCCTGCATTGTAAGTGCTGTAAACCATAGTAGCAGCAGTAGCAGGTTGTCCCTCGTAGTTGATATGTTTGAGGTCTTGTCCACCGTTAATGATGGCACGGTTTCCGTTCTCAGTTTCTTTTGGAGCTTCTTCCTTGTCCTTTAGAATGCTCTTAGTTTCTACCTTTGGACTAGCTTTCTGGTCAACGATAGTAGTCGTATCGAGTTCTTTGACAGGTGTGTCGGGATAGGCACGGTCCTGAATGTCTTCAGGGAGCAAGTCAGCACTGTTGGTATCGGCAGCAGGTGTTTCTTGTTTTTCAGCTTCTACACGGCCTTCTTCTTTGACTGGTTCAACCTTGGTCTCTTCTATATCTGCTACTTGTTTCATTTGCTGATCTAAATTGGATGTTGTGGCAGGAGACGTTTCGTCTGCACGCACGGTTCCAGAAGCAAAAAATGCCAGTCCGACGATAACAGATGCCACACCTACAGTCAACTTCCGAATGCTAAATGTTTGCCCTTTTTCAAAAAGGTATCGATTCATAATATACTCCTAGTTTTTAGAAAGGCAGTCAGCTACTGCCCAAGCCCAAGTCTGACTTGGTTACAACTTGATTTAATGAAAAAACTCTCTGATAATTTGTAAGCCACCTTACCTCCTATTTATAAAGCGCTTTCATTTTAAGATAAAAAAATTTAAAAGGTCATTTCTCCCTTAAAATGACTGAAAACTTTTAATATAACAAATATACTAAATTAATGAAAGAATTGCAATAGCAAAAAGCAAAAAAATAAATATAAATTAAAGAAAATCAGTTACTTTTTAAAGAAAAAACGCATCCTTTCAGGGCTCAAACTAAATGAAAGGATACGTTTTAAAAAGAAATTAAAGTATTTTTTGAAGAGACTCTTGGATGGTTTGTGGGTCTGTTTTGGAAGAGAAGCGCTCAAGGACTTGCCCATCTCGGCCAATGAGAAACTTAGCAAAATTCCATTCAATTCGTTTTCCTAGAGGACCAGATTTCTGGTCTTTTAGCCAAACATAAAGAGGATCTGCCTCCTTGCCGTTGACCTTGATCTTTGCAAAGCGAGGGAAAGTGGTCTGATAGTGTAGGCTGCAGAAGCTATTGATTTCCTCTGCGCTGCCGGGTGCTTGTCCCATGAACTGATTGCAAGGGAAATCTAAGATTTCGAATCCCTGATCTCGATAGCGTTCATAGAGTTCTTGAAGTCCCTGGTACTGGGGCGTTAAACCACATCCAGTAGCAGTGTTGACAATCAAGAGAACCTTGCCACGATAGCTATCCAGGGGAGTTGCTTGATTATTTTGGTTCAAAACAGAAAAATCATAGAGTGAAGTCATGAGAGCCTCTTTTCTTTTTCTACATTGTAACAGTTTTTACTATTTTCGTCGAGTCGGATGGGAGAGGTTGTTGAAAAAATACACAATTGTACATAAATCAGGACAAAATGATGCTCCTTTTATGAAACATGGTATAATAGGCCTATATAGCTAAATGGAGTGAACCTATCACTAGGGAATGAGAAAAAGGATAGAATAGTCATGTCAACAGTAAAAAGTGATCTAAATCTTGCGCAAACATATGCGACTCAGTTGAAAAATGCTTGTCAATCGTTAACAGCGATCGCTGCGGCTAGTCAAGATGACCTAACGACTCTTCAAGGGAATAACAAGGCCCATCAATGTCTGACAAAGGATCAAAATCTAGCTAGTCAGATTACAGCCGCTGTCACCTTGACTTCAGAACGACTGCACTCTGTAGCGAGTGATTTTGAGGCGCTAGATGAAGCGGCTGCCAATGGTTTTAGGAGTCATACATGAGCAGGTTGGATGAGTTGAAGAAAAGAGAGCGAGAACTCTTGTACCAGCTAGAAGACAATGGAAAAGAGAAGTATCGCACCAAAGAACTGATAGAAACCTTTGAAGGGTATGATAGAGCTAGTCACCGTTATCAAAATGATTTGTGGGAGGTGGCCTATCAAAGCCGATACGCAGGACAGTTGGAAGAAACGCTCCTGCAAAGAAACCAACTTAAAAATCAAATCTTTGAGGATCTCAGCTACCACATGGATGATTTGAAAAAAGAAAAATTCCGGTTAGAGGGAGACTTGGATGAGGTCTACTATGAAAGACGCAAAGAACTAGAAAGAGAGGAGGAGAAACGACATGGGCATTGATATGTACTTAGAACAATCACAACTACAAAGTTCGAGTGTAGCAACCATGTGCCAATCTCAGGTGGAGGCTTATCAAGACTTGCAATCAGCTATTCAAAAGTTTTCAGAGGATACGGATAGTCTAAAGGGCGACGCTTATGATTCGGCTAGAAGTTTTTTTGCAAGTGTCTTATTGCCCTTGAGCAAAGGGGGACAACTCTATGCAGAAACCTTCTCTCAAGCTATCAAGAAATTACCAGAAGACTACCAAACGATGGTCGACAGCAAGAGTTGGCGCGAGGATGATCTGCTTGATAAGATCCGTCAGGAAGAGCAAATGATTGCTTATCTAGATGAAGTCAACCAATCTCTTTCGAGCTTGACCATGGATAGTGAAGAAAAGGGGAGATTGAGACGCAGTAATGTGGAACTCATGCGAGGACACCATGCGAATAAACGCGTCTATGAAACGATCTTGAGAGACCTGCGTGCCTATGATAGCTACTCAGGAGGGCTTTTCGATGAACTAGACAGTATCGATGTGCAACTGAGTCGTGGACTGGCCCAGATTGAAAGTAGTTGGGATGCAAAAAATGGGGTCTTTAAAGTTCCATCTGACCTGACTTGGGCCAACTACCTGACTGCCTATTCTGACACAAAGGATTTGAAGCTCAGCCGTCAAGAGAAGGCCTTTGTCCAAACCATGATGGCAGAATACGGCTTTGACGCAGAGACAGCCCAACAGCTCTTGACCATCAAGCAAGGGATAGACAAGAAGTTCCCAACCTCTAGTCAAGAGTTCCGTGACTATATCTTTTTGCGAGTCGTCGGTGCGGCCAACTATGATGACTTTAAGTGGAACGAAACGGCAGGTGGATTGTGGCAATATTTTTATTACGAATTTGTGAGTGATCCGAATACAGGCCAAAAATTGAGAACTTTGAAACCAGTTCTTGAAATCTTTCAAGAACTGGGGTTGAAAGAAGAAAAGGCCAAAGAACTGTACTATAATCTTAGATTGCAACATACACTAGCTGGTGGAGGGAGTGATTCGGAGACAATGAAGTCAAGAGACTTGTCAGAGTATAATGAAGCGAAAGATAAGTATGAAAAAGTTTATGGCAAAAATAATAAATTTGACGAATTTTGGGACAGCAAGTTAAAGGCCTATTCTAACAATGGAGCAGGCCATGCAGACTTCACCCACCAGTCCATCACTATGGCGACTCACCTTAATCCTAATCAAGCTCAGTTAGCCGATCTCTATGGCGGTAGAGAGCATGTCAAAGACCTCTCAGGCTGGGAGGGAGATACGACCTTTAATGCAAACGATATGAAACCAAGTATCGGAGAAGATGATTACAAAGCAGATTTGGACTCGGTCAACCTTACCGGCCGTATGCAGAAGGGGCAATCCTATGACCAAGCTATCTCTTCTTACTATGCTGACCTTCAAAAAGACTCTTCTCAGAGAGAAAGAGAATTCTTGAAAAATAAGGATTGGAAACAGGTCAAAGGTACGATTTATGCAGGGGTAGCGCCTACAGATATACTGAGAAAGGGTGAGGCATCTATTAAAGAGTATATTGAGGAAAAATACCCAGAAGTATCCACATTTTTAAATCGTTTAGAGGCTGTGGCAGATTAGGAGGAAAAGTTAATGAAGAAAACACTCGGTTTAGTAGCCTTATTCGTGATAATCGTATCATCCTGTTTTTACTTTTTTGTGCGTCAACCTAAAAACATTTTTGATGAAATTTACCAAGAGACGGAGAAGACCTATCTAGGAAATAATGTCTTTAACAAGTTGAAAGATGTTGAAGCACATAAATATCAAGAGTATAGTGATGATTCTAGATTTTATCCAAATGTGGTCTATAAGGGAAATGCTTTACCAGATAGCTATGAGAAAATTGCTATAGATTTTAATTTTAAATCCGAAGCTCAATTAAGCTTGATTTCATTTGAAAAAAGTATAGAGTCTAACGTGAATATAAAAATGTGGACTGTATATTCTCATAAAGACCGTACTTTAAAAAAATTTGTCAAAATAGGTTTAAAGAAAGCAGATACGGAAACTTATATCGAAGACGAAGCTCAGGTGAAATCCTATCTAGAGCAGTACGGTATCACTGCTAAGGACTTGGATTCCTACTACGACGAAATCGTCAACCAGAAAGTCTTGAAGGACTGGTGCACGATTTATAACAGCAAGTACTCGCCAAGCAACTATGGCGATGTCAAGATTGAAACCCAGTGGGAAAATTGGTGACAATATGAAGAAAATCCTAGGCCTAGTAGCTTTATTCGTGATAATCGTATCATCTTGTTTTTACTTTTTTGTGCGTCAACCTAAAAATATTTTTGATGAAATTTACCAAGAGACAGCAAAAAATTATTTGGGCCATTATAACTTCAAAGACTTAAAAAATGTGACAGTAAAAAATCGAAAGCTTTATGATTCGAATATGAATGAAACGGATAAGTATGAATCAATAATAACATACGATGATTCTTCTCTTGGAAGCGATGTGAAGAATTTAGAACTACGGTTTAATTTTGATGGTAGTAGTAAAGGGGTAAATATTTGGTTTGAAAGATATGCTAACTCAGGAGAAAAAATTAACTTTGTTATTCATTACGAATTTAAGAAAAAAGTATTAGTTAAAAAAATTCTGATTTATGAAAATAGATCGGAAACTTATATCGAAGACGAGGCCCAAGTGAAATCCTATCTAGAGCAGTACGGTATCACTGCCAAGGATTTGGATTTTTATTACGATGAAATCGTTAACCAGAAAGTCTTGAAAGACTGGTGTTCCATCTATGACAGTAAGTATTCACCAAGCAACTATGGCGATGTCAAGATTGAAACCCAGTGGGAGAATTGGTGATAGGCCACGCAGACTTTACCCACCAGTCCATCACTATGGCTACTCATCTAAATCCTGGCAGCTTTCAGTTATCCGACGTCTATGGTGGTAGAGAGAATGTCAGAGATCTTTCTGGATGGGAGGGAGACACGACTAAAAATGCTACGGATATGAAACCAAGCATTGGCGAGGATGATTACAAGGCAGATTTGGACTCGGTCAACCTTATCGGCCGTATGCAGAAGGGGCAATCCTATGATCAAGCTATCTCTTCTTACTATGCTGACCTTCAAAAAGACTCCTCTCAGAGAGAAAGGGAATTCTTAAAAAATAAAGATTGGAAAAAGGTCAAAGGTACAATCTACGCAGGGGTAGCGCCTGCGGATATACTGAGAAAGGGTGAGGCATCTATTAAAGAGTATATTGAGGAAAAATACCCAGAAGTGTCCACATTTTTAAATCGTTTAGAGGCTGTGGCAGACTAGGAGGAAAAGTTAATGAAGAAACTACTAGGTAGGGCAGCGTTAATGTCATTTATCATATTCACCTGTTTTTACTTTTTTATCCGTCAACCTAAAAATATTTTTGATGAAATCTACCAGGAGACAGAGAAGACATATCGTACAAATAATATTTTAAGA
Source organism: Streptococcus oralis SK610 (assembly GCF_000257455.1). Classification (GTDB taxonomy): domain Bacteria; phylum Bacillota; class Bacilli; order Lactobacillales; family Streptococcaceae; genus Streptococcus; species Streptococcus oralis_CB. The sequence goes on along the minus strand of NZ_AJKQ01000001.1, from coordinate 80,946 downwards.
AACATAGATGGGTTTAAAATTAGTCCAGGTTGGCCTAATGATGGAGAATATTTTGCATACACCCCTTCAGGGAAGTATCAAACTCATCCTGAAGGTTATAAAGACATAAGTATTGGATTTAATTTTGGTTCAGGTATTAAAGGAATGACGATTCTTTTTGAAAGAAAGACTAATTCGAATATTACCCTATGGTATTCAGCACACTATAATATAAAAAAGAAAATCCTCAAAAAAGAGCTTGCGATTTTTGAAGAGCCAAGGCAACCAGGTCAATTTATTGATGATGAAGAAAAAGTAAGAGAATATTTAAGAAAAAATAATATTTCCAAAGAAGAATTAGAGAAAGACTTCGACGAAATCGTCAATCAGAAGGTTTTAAAAGACTGGTGCTCGATTTATGACAGTAAATACTCGCCAAGCAACTATGGTGATGTCAAGATTGAAACCCAGTGGGAGAATTGGTGACGAGGGTCAGTAGATATTTTGGAAAATATCCTATGAATTGAAGAGGAAATCCCACCTAGAATGAGCTAGGTGGGATTCTTTACCTATAAATTAAAAAATTAGCGAATCTTGGTCTATTTTTTAACATGTTCCGATAAAAAGGCATAGGTCATGCTTCCAAAGATGGCACCAATTCCCAAACCTAAGACTAGTAAAGGGAGCGTTTTATCGAACTGGGAGAGATTGTCCCAAAAGGTATTGAGGGGGAGATGCTGAACAAAGAGTTTGTGAAAGGCTGATAAGACAAACAAGCCAATTGGAATACTGATAAATACACCCCAACTACGAACTTTGATTTGGCTTTTGCTGTAGCTTTTGTGATGGATTTCGGACGGGTCATCCTTGTCTAAATGTAAGTTGCGAACTGCTAGTCTCGCCCTAGATGCGAGGACGAAGATAAGTCCAAAATAGAGGTAGGGCATGGCATCTCGAACCAACCCTATGAAGCGTCCAAATAGGAGATAGAACAAGAAGAGTAGGAGGGAGGAGTAAACGATTTGGATCAAGGCACGGGCACAAGCCTTGTAAATCATCTCTTGACGGCATTCATCAAAAGGCCCTTGTATGTGAAAGAATAGTTTGAGTAAGCGAGTGGTGAAATCTTCTTTTTTCATGGGAGTGATCTCCTAAATGAGCGATTTTTGATTGACTTCTTTAAAGAGTTGATAGAGAGTATAGAAGTAAACCAAACTAAAAATGATACAGATTATTAGAAATACCAGGTATCTCCAATCCATAGGATTTGTTAAAAGTTGTGGAAAGGATACGAGGATAAAACAGAGAGATGCGTTTAGAAGACGTATTTTTTTTGATTGGATTTTCTGGAATCTCTGTCCCTTGTTCAATACAGGAAGGAATAAAAGAAAGATAATCAAGAAAGGATGCTCAATATGTCCAGAAAGTAGGAAAAAGGTAACAAAGATACTGATAAAAACATGACTGATCAGTAGTCTAGCTAGTGATTTCATAAGACACCTCCTAGTCGTCTTCTTGGTCCTTTTTGGCCTTTTGAATGCGAAGAGAGACGATAATTTGCATCATTAGTCCAAAAAAGAACGCTCCCAGTATCGTTTTTAAAATATGTTTTGAATTCAGAAGAAAACTGATGAAATTTGTATTTTCACTTGTTAGAGTATCGATGAATGGCATTATAAAAAATATCGCTATGCCATAGATCAGACCGGCTCTTAGACCAGGAAAATGTAGCTGTTTGCTTTCTTTTTGACTCAGCATTTCGGGATCAATGGCTGTGATGCCTGTTTTCTTGGTTTGGGAGACCACATAGAGGGCAACTACCATCGAAATACCAAACACCACGAGAGGATAGCCGATAGCGACAATTTGCGGGTATTTATAGGCAAGAACGAGCGGGATAAGATTGCCAAATGTCATCAGATAAAAGAGAACGATAAAGACCTGATTCCCGATACGATCGGCCTCGCGCCGTTTGTGTTCGTCAAGGGGGCCAGAAATGCCATATGTGCGTTTGATGAGTTTGTCAGTGAGAGTTTCTTTTTTCATTTGTTTGCTCCTTTTTTAAAAATCGTCTTCCCAAAAGAGACTGTTGAGGTCAGTTTGGAGGCTGCGGGCAAGATTGAGACAGAGTTCCAGGGTTGGATTGTACTTGTCGTTTTCAATCATGTTGATGGTCTGTCTCGAGACACCGATATCTTTGGCGAGTTCGAGCTGGGAAATGCCCAGTTCCTTGCGGAATTCTTTGACACGATTCATAGGGTCTCCTTTCTGATATGTCGTATATATTTGACTATATTATATTCTTTCGGGGATGAGATGTCAAGTATATATGACATATTTTTGAGAATTTTTTTCGAAGAAACTTAGCCTTGTCTGACAAGTGCAAGCTGGTCAGATTTGTGGTAAAATAGATAAGATATGACAAAAGAATTTCATCATGTAACGGTCTTACTCCACGAAACGATTGATATGCTTGACGTAAAACCTGACGGTATCTACGTTGATGCGACTTTGGGCGGAGCAGGCCATAGCGAATATTTATTAAGTAAATTGAGCGAAAAAGGGCATCTCTATGCCTTTGACCAGGACCAGAATGCCATTGACAATGCGCAAAAACGGTTGGCACCCTATATCGAAAAGGGGATGGTAACCTTTATCAAGGATAACTTCCGTCATTTGCAGGCACGTTTGCAGGAGGCTGGTGTCCAGGAAATTGATGGAATTTGTTATGACTTAGGGGTGTCCAGTCCTCAGCTGGATCAGCGTGAACGTGGTTTTTCTTATAAAAAGGATGCGCCACTGGATATGCGGATGAATCAGGAAGCTAGTCTGACGGCCTATGAGGTGGTCAATCGTTATGACTATCATGACTTGGTTCGGATCTTTTTCAAGTATGGTGAGGATAAGTTTTCTAAACAGATTGCCCGTAAGATTGAGCAAGCGCGTGAGGTGAAACCCATTGAGACGACGACGGAGTTGGCAGAGATTATCAAGTCGGCCAAGCCTGCCAAGGAGCTCAAGAAAAAGGGGCACCCTGCCAAGCAGATTTTCCAGGCTATCCGAATCGAAGTCAATGATGAGCTGGGCGCTGCAGATGAATCCATCCAGCAGGCCATGGACATGCTGGCTCTGGATGGGAGAATCTCGGTCATTACCTTCCATTCGCTGGAAGACCGCTTGACCAAGCAATTATTCAAGGAAGCTTCAACAGTGGAAGTTCCCAAAGGCTTGCCCTTCATTCCAGATGACCTTAAGCCTAAGATGGAATTGGTATCCCGCAAGCCAATCTTGCCAAGTGCCGAAGAACTAGAAGCCAACAATCGTTCGCATTCAGCCAAGTTGCGCGTGGCTAGAAAAATTCACAAGTAAGAGGAAAAACATGGCAGAAAGAATCGAAAAAACAAGCCAGTTATTGCAAACGAAGTTTAAAGGTTTTTCACGTGTGGAAAAGGCCTTCTATGTTTCGATTGCTGCAACAATGATTATCCTGGCCATTAGCGTTGTGTTTATGCAGACCAAGCTACTACAAGTTCAGAATGAATTGACCAAGGTCAATGCTCAAATCGAAGAAAAGAAAACCGAGCTAGATGATGCCAAGCAAGAGGTCAATGAATTGATTCGTTCAGAACGTTTGAAAGAGATTGCAAACTCTAAAGATTTGCAGCTGAATAACGAAAATATCCGAGCAGCGGAGTAAGAAATGAAACAGTGGAAAGAAAAAATCATCCGTTATGCCGTTCGTAACCGTAAATCTCCAGAAGAAAATCGTCGAAGAGTAGGGAAAAGCCTGAGTTTATTGGCTGTCATACTCTTCGCTGTCTTTTTGGTCAACTTTGCGGTCATTATCGGAACGGGTAAAAAATTTGGTAAGGACTTGGTTCAAGAAGCAAACAAGGTCCACCAAACAACCAAGACGATTCCTGCAAAACGGGGAACCATTTATGATCGAAATGGAACGCCTATTGCAGAGGATGCGACTTCTTATAATATCTATGCCGTTATTGACAAGAACTACAAGTCAGCAACTGGTAAAATCCTCTATGTAGAGGATTCTCAATTTAATAAGGTAGCTGAAATTTTCCATAAGTATCTGGATATGGAGGAGTCTTATGTCAAAGAACAGCTTTCTCAACCAGATCTGAAACAGGTATCTTTTGGAGCCAAGGGAAATGGGATCACCTATGCCAATATGATGGCCATTAAAAATGACCTCAAAACAGCTGGGGTTGAGGGGGTTGACTTTACAACTAGCCCTAACCGCAGTTATCCCAATGGACAGTTTGCTTCTTCCTTTATCGGTTTAGCGCAACTCCATGAAAATGAGGATGGAACCAAACGTTTGATTGGGACATCTGGTTTGGAGAGTTCCTTAAATAGCATTCTGGCGGGTACAGATGGGATTATCACCTATGAGAAGGATCGTCTAGGAAATATTGTTCCGGGTACGGAGCAGGCTTCCCAACACATGGTAGACGGAAAGGATGTTTACACAACCCTTTCTAGTCCTTTGCAATCCTTTATGGAAACCCAGATGGATGCCTTCCAGGAAAAGGTAAAAGGCAAGTATATGACGGCTACCTTGGTCAGTGCAAAGACCGGTGAAATCCTTGCTACTACCCAACGACCTACCTTTAATGCAGATACAAAAGAAGGAATCACTAAGGACTTTGTTTGGCGTGACATTCTTTATCAAAGTAACTATGAACCAGGATCAGCCATGAAGGTTATGACGTTAGCTTCTTCTATTGATAATAATACCTTCCCAAGTGGAGAATACTTCAATAGCAGTGAATTAAAAATAGCGGATGCGACGATTCGAGATTGGGATGTTAATGATGGTTTGACTACTGGTGGGATGATGACTTTCTCACAAGGTTTCGCTCACTCCAGTAATGTTGGAATGAGTCTACTTGAACAAAAAATGGGAGATGCAACCTGGCTGGACTACCTCAACCGTTTTAAGTTTGGGGTGCCGACGCGTTTTGGTCTGACTGATGAGTATTCAGGTCAATTGCCTGCAGATAATATTGTTAATATTGCCATGAGTGCATTTGGTCAGGGGATTTCTGTAACGCAGACCCAGATGCTACGTGCTTTTACAGCCATTGCCAATGATGGTGTTATGTTAGAGCCGAAATTTATCAGTGCTATTTATGATCCAAATGATCAAACTGCTCGGAAATCACAAAAAGAAGTTGTGGGAAATCCTGTGTCTAAAGATGCAGCGAGCTTGACGCGAACGCATATGGTTTTAGTCGGTACCGATCCAGTATATGGAACTATGTATAATCATAAGACAGGGAAACCAACTGTAACTGTTCCTGGGCAAAATGTAGCCCTCAAATCAGGGACTGCTCAGATTGCTGATGAGAAGAATGGGGGTTACCTAACAGGTGAAACCAACTATATCTTCTCTGTTGTGTCAATGCATCCTGCAGAGAATCCTGACTTTATTCTCTATGTAACGGTGCAACAGCCAGAGCATTATTCAGGTGTTCAGCTGGGAGAGTTTGCCAACCCAATTCTTGAGCGAGCTTCTGCTATGAAAGAATCCCTCAATCTTCAGTCAACTGCTAAGAGCTTGGATCAGGTCAGCAAGACGACAAGCTATGCCATGCCAGCTACCAAGGACTTTACTCCGGGTGACCTAGCAGAGGAATTGCGCCGCAACCTTGTCCAACCAATCGTTATCGGAACAGGAACCAAGATCAAGGAACTCTCGGTTTCTGAAGGAGATAATTTGGAAGCCAATCAGCAGATCTTGATCCTGTCAGATAAGGTCGAAGAAATGCCTGATATGTACGGCTGGACAGATGAAAATGTGCAAACATTTGCCAAATGGCTGAATATAGAAGTCGAGTGGGAAGGTAGTGGCAAAACGGTCAAGAAACAAAGTGTCCGTGCCAATACAGCCCTCAAAGACATTAAAAAAATGAAAATAACTTTAGGAGATTAAGATGATTAGTTCCATTAGTGCTGGAGTTCTAGCCTTTCTATTGACCTTGATAGGTATTCCAGCCTTTATCCGATTTTATCGAAAAGCACAGATTACGGGTCAGCAGATGCACGAGGATGTCAAGCAACACCAAGCTAAAGCTGGAACTCCAACCATGGGAGGTCTTGTCTTCCTGATCGTTGCAGTTGTTGTGAGCTTCCTTGTCGCTCTCTTTACCCAACAATTGACCAACAATGTAGGCATGATTTTGTTTATCTTGGTTTTGTATGGTTTGGTAGGTTTTTTGGATGATTTCCTCAAGGTCTTTCGTAAGATTAACGAAGGCTTAAATCCCAAGCAAAAACTTGCTCTCCAGCTCCTTGGAGGAGTGATTTTCTACCTCTTTTATGAGCGCGGTGGCGACATGCTTTCGGTCTTTGGCTACCAAGTTCACCTGGGAATTTTCTATATTTTCTTTGCCCTTTTCTGGCTAGTTGGCTTTTCAAATGCGGTGAATCTGACGGACGGGATCGATGGCTTAGCAAGTATTTCCGTGGTGATTAGCTTATCGGCCTACGGTGTGATTGCTTATATGCAAAATCAACTGGATATCCTTCTTGTGATTCTTGCCATGATTGGTGGTTTGCTAGGTTTCTTCGTCTTTAATCACAAGCCTGCCAAGGTCTTTATGGGAGATGTGGGAAGTTTGGCACTAGGTGGGATGCTGGCAGCAATCTCTATGGCCCTCCACCAAGAATGGACGCTTTTGCTGATTGGGATTATCTATGTCTTTGAGACAAGCTCTGTTATGATGCAGGTTACCTACTTCAAACTTAGTGGTGGAAAGCGTATTTTCCGTATGACACCTGTGCATCATCATTTTGAGCTTGGAGGATTCTCAGGCAAGGGCAATCCTTGGAGCGAGTGGAAGGTTGACTTCTTCTTTTGGGGAGTTGGATTTCTAGCAAGTCTCTTGACCCTAGCCTTTTTATACCTAATGTAAACATAATTTCTGATTACAAAATAAAACAGGATGAAGGGAATCTTCATCCTGTTTTTATGTGCTTAAAGGTTAGTTGGAATCATCCTTTCTTCCATTTAACATAAAAGTGGCTGTGAGGGCTAGGCTAAGGCCTGCTATGAAGAGGAGTGGGTTAGATGTTTCTCCTGTTGCTGGAAGTTCTTCTTTAGGAGAATGATTTCCAACTTTAGCAAGACTCGGACTAGCTGAAAGTTGTTCAGCCTCGTGTGCTAAGGTTTCTGCATCTGAAGTACTTGGTTTTTCCTCAGTGTTAGAGCTTGTTCCAGTAGCTTGATAGACGACAGCATAGGTACTGAAATGATTAGTGATGAATTCTACCTTTTCGTCTTGAACGGTGAAATCAAGGGCTTGCAACTCCTTGGTCGGAGCGATGTAGTAGATGTTTTCTACGCTAGCTGAAATAGGCAAGCGAACCAAGACAGAGCCTTTTGGCTGCAAGCTATGATCGGTTGGATTTTTAAGCTGTAGGTCGTAAGCATCATAGGTCTTACCAAAGAGTTCTTGAGCTAGGACACGTCGGCTAGAAACGTGAGAAATTCCTTCTAAGTCGCTGGCTCCACCGATGATTTCTACTCCAGTTTCCTTATCTTTTAAGACTCGAACTGGATAGTCAGGAAGGCTAAGGCTTGGAGCAGCCTGATCCCCACTAGTTCCGATAGGTTTGGTGTATTCAGGTTTTTCAACAGTAGGTGCTTCCTCTTGACCTGCTGTTCCGATCGGTTCGGTGTATTCAGGCTTTTCTACAGTAGGAGACTCTTCTTGTCCCGCCGTTCCGATAGGTTCGGTGTATTCAGGCATTTCTACAGTGGGTGGCACTTCTTGCCCTGCAGTCCCGATAGGTTTAGTGTATTCAGGAATTGTCACTGTAGGTGGTTCCTCTTGCCCTGCCGTTCCGATAGGATCGGTGTATTCCGGAATTTCAACAGTAGGAGCTGGTTCGTCCCCCTTGCTTGTAGTTGGCTGACTCTCGTCAACCTTTTTCTCATCCTTTTTAGTAAAGACGGCCACGATAGGGCTGCTTGTGGTATTTCCTTGAATGGTATAAGCTTCAATGGCATTTCCAGCTTTGCGATTGGTTTCGTCAGGAATTGGGATTTGAACTTGATTGTCTTGGATTGATAGGATAGTCTGATCTCCACTGGTAACCAGATGCGTTTCATCCACCTTATGCAAAACTAGAGGATCTTTGACACCTGGGAAGGTCACAGCGATGGCTTCCCAGTCTCCAGATGGTAGGGTTAAGGAAATTTCTTTGTCATTTTCCTTAAGAGGCGCGATGCTCGGGCTATCTATACCAACAGCAGGAGCTTTGATGATATCAAAGGAGTCTAGAGAGATTTTCTTGCGACCTTCTGGCGAATCTGGGTCAACTTGTAATGTCAGGGTGTGCGGACCGTCAGTAAGGTTTGTAAATTCGCCAATAAAGGCCCTCTTTTCTGTTGCACCTGAAGTGTAGAAGTCTAGACTTGGCATTTCTTTGCCATCTAGTGTAACACGTGCTCGTCCAAGGGCAAGGCTCTTCAGGCCATAAATACGAATACCTGTCCCTGTAAAGGAAATAGTTGCCTGAGCTTCTGAAGCTGCACTAGAGTCACTGTTGTTGATGTCCGCGTATTTTTCCGTACCTCCGTAGAGTTCAGGGTCAGACCAGTCCTTAAACTGGGAACCATACTGGATGCGCGAATCACGATCATCCATTTTTTCAATCGTATTGTCTGTTCCTGATAGGATCTTGAAGTAGTCTAATGAAATTTTCGAGCGCTCACTACCACGGTGTTTGTGCTCACGTTTAACACTAAGAGTCAATGTGTGAGGTCCGTCAGATAATCCTGCGAAGCGACCGATGAGACTACCTTTTTCAGTTGCTCCAGCAGTATGGAAGTCAAGCTCCTCGACTTCTTTGCCGTCAATTTTAGCAGTAGCAAGACCTAGTTCAGACGATTTTAGTCCATAGATTTCGATACCAACACCAGTGAAAGGAATGGTTACAGTGATGTCTTCGTCTGTGTAGTCTCCTTTTGAAAGGTCAGCAAATTTCTCTGTTCCTCCAAATAATTCTGCGTCTGCCCAATTTCCAAAGGCAGCTCCGTACTGGATACGGCTATCTCGGTCGTCCATCAACTCGCTATAGGTTTCGACAGTGGCCTGTTCAGAAACTTGTGTGGCAAGCTCTCCCAGCATAGCCTTGACAGTATAGGTATAGGAATGTTGAGGATTGAGTGATCGGTCGATAAAGTGGGTTTGATTGGTTACAAATTCTCTGGTCGTAGAAGTTTGGCCAGATGCGTCTTTCACTTGTCTTTGGATGACATAGTGGGTAGCACCTTCTACTTGGTTGAAGGTGAGTTCGGCAGTGACTCCATTTTGTCGAACTGCTGTTAGGCTGGTTACACGACCAGGGAAGTGTTCAAAGGTAATGACGTCACCTTTTTGTGTTGCTAGTTGGATGCGATTGTTTTTAAGAATCGTTGCTTTGACTGGTTTGCCATTGACCTTGATTTGGCTGGCTTCGATATTTGGATAGTCTACAATTAGGTCTCCACCGACATTTGACAGGAAGGACAAGCTTTGCAGATTTTTATCTTTCCACTTCATGCTGACTTCAAAGTTACCACGGGCAACCAAGCCAGAAACCTGACCGTCTTTCCAGGCATCTGGAAGGGCTGGCAATGGTGCAATATAGCCAGTATGAGATTGGAGGAGCATTTCTGCCATCCCACTAGTTGCTCCAAAGTTGCCGTCGATTTGGAAAGGCGCGTGGGTATCCCAAAGGTTTTCTAGGGTTGAGTATTTGAGCTGTTCAGCGAGTAAGCGATGGGCACGGTTACCGTCCAAGAGACGAGCCCAGAGGTTGATTTTATTGGCCTTAGACCAACCAGTACCACCATCTCCACGGTGGTTGAGGGTAGCACGCGCAGCTTCTAGGTATTCAGCTTGATCTTTGCTAAAGAGCGTACCAGGGAAGAGCCCAACTAGATGGGAAACGTGGCGGTGGTTGTTTTCAATGCCTTCGTTGGTGAATTGTGGGCTGTCTTCTTCGTACCATTCCTTGATGCGTCCCTCTTTGTTGATGTGAAGGGGTTTTAACTTGTCAAATTTAGCCTTGACCTCTGTGACTAAGTCTTGGTCGACTTTCAGATGGTTGGCAACTTCCATGTAGTCATGGAATAGCTGCCAGACTAGCGACTGGTCAAAGGTATTTCCGATGGTGATGGTCCCGTGTTCTGGTGAGTAGGATGGGGAAGACACCCAACGGTCGCTTTCTTTGTCGTAGTGCAAGAAGGAGTTCCAGAACTTAGCTGTTTCCTTCAACATTGGATAAATCTTTTCTTTGAGATAGGTCTCATCCTTGGTAAATTTATAATAGTCATAGACATTCTGCATCATCCAAGCGTTAGCAGCTGGAGACCAACCCCAATAGTAATTCCAACCTGGAGTAGTCCAGCCAAATGGTGTTGCTTGAGTGTGGACCAGCCAACCATTTTCTTGTCCGTCTTTGGATTCGATACCAGCATATTCTTTGGCAGCGATACGGCCATAATAGCGCATGTCGTCAATGTAATTGATCATTGGCTTGGCTGTTTCAGCCAGATTGCTCATATAGGCAGGCCAATAGTTCATTTGCAAGTTGACATTGAGGTGGTAATCAGCGTTCCAAGGTGGATTGTCTACAGCATTCCAGACTCCTTGTAGGTTGGCAGGAAGGGCATCCGTCCGATCACGAGACGAACTGATGAGTAGATATCGACCATATTGAAAGAAGAGTTCTTCCAATTTTTGCCCTTTTTCTGGGTTATAGCCTTGAAGGGCCTCTTTTGTCGTTTGAGCAGTCTTGCTTCCACCTAGGTTTAGTTTAACGCGGTTAAAGAGACTTTGATAATCCTTGATATGGGCATTTTTAAGTGTCTCGTAGTCTTTGGCCTTAGCTGCTTCGACAATCCCTTTAACTGTTTTTTCGAGGTCAATGTCTTTTCGATAGTTGGTTTTTGGATTCTGAGCAAAGTTAGTCTTGGCACTGAGATAGAGGGTTGCATAGCTTGCGCCTGTAACGGTTAGAGTTTCGTCCTGAACAGTCACCTTTCCGTCCGTTTTAATTCCTAGATAGGATGCAAATTTGAGACCGTTATCTTTGACAGTTCCCTTTAGAAGGATTCCGTTTGCATCTGTAGTGACATGACCATTCTTATAGTTGGAATATTCCCAAGAGTAATTTCCATTAGCAAGCAAGTCTTCTGTCAAACTGTTCCAAAGGGTAAAGTCAAGTGTCTTGTTTCCTTTTTTGGTCAAGTGGGTCACCGTGACATCATCAGGATAGCTGGAGAAGGTTTCGCGTTTGAAGGTTGTCCCATCTTGGGTGTAAGAAGTGGTCGTAGTGGCTTCTGTGATATCCAACCCACGATGATAATCAGTTACAGTATCTAGTCCTTTCTTCTGGTTATTAAAGACCATGAAGATATCTCCAAAGGCTAGGTAACGTCCGTACTGGGCATTGTTTGGTCCAACTAGATTTTGTTCGGCGAGTTGTTTTGCTTTTTGGCGGTCTCCAGCTTCGAGGGCTTTACGAATCTCCGCCAAGACCTTGTAGCGTTCCTTGTAGTTTCCGCCGTTATAGTCGGTGCTATCGGGTTGTGGTCCTCCTGACCAGAGGGTCTTTTCGTTGTACTGGATCCTCTCTTCCCCAATGAGACCGAAAACCTTGGCTCCCATCTCTCCATTTCCGACAGGAAGGGCTTGTTTTTCCCATCCATCATAGGAGGGAGCTGTTGGCTGATCGTAGTTGAGTTGATAGTTTTCTTGCTTTGTCACAGGCTGCTCTGCTTTTTCAGGTTCCTTATTCTCTTTGGCTTCTACAATGGCTTCTTCATTAGTTAGACTATTTGTCGTCTGAGTCTCTTCGGCTAGCTTGCTTTCGGAAACTACTGGACTTTCTGCTAGAGACGGATTTGTAGTTTCAGTAGCTTCAGCTGCTTTGGGTTCACTATCAGGCTTAGTGATAGCTTCGACAGAGGTTGGTTCAGTTTGCTTGACCTCCACACTGTCTGCGGCTACAGTGTGGTTGACTAGAAAAACAGCTCCCAGCAAAACAGAAGCAGTCCCAACCGTCAGCTTGCGGATACTATAGCGACAGGATTTTTCCCAAAAGTGTTTTTTCATAAAACCCTCCTTCATTTATTCGAAACCGCTTACATTTTATAAAGCAGTTTCGTTTATTTTGTTTCTATTTATCTCCTCACTTCCCATTCTAATGGTCGCTTAGCATTTGTCAATGGCTTTTTAGCAAGAGACATATTTGTTGTTGTTTTTTCTTAAAATAGTAGAAGAAAGAGAGGAAAGGGTGGAATTATTCGTGATTTCATAGTTCAATCTGATTGTAAGACTAGCTTAGAATTGGCTTAACCCCCTCTTGAAAGCGTAAAACAAACTAGTCAGGAAAGTCACTTTATGGTATAATATAGAAGACTCAAAAAGAAACAGGAGAAAAAGAATGGATTTACTTTTAGAAATTATCTTGATTGTGCTAGCTTTTCTAGGAGGAGCTCTTGGAGGGATTTACTTGGCTCGTAAGCAAATCGAAAAAAAATATGCTGATAACCCACGTTTGAACGCTGACGCAGTTCGTGCTCTCTTGAGTGCAAATGGTCAAAAACCAAGCGAAGCCAAGGTACAACAAGTTTACCATCAAATCATCCGCCAACAAAAAGCAGCCCTTGCCAAGAACAAAAAGAAATAAATAGGAAAAGTCTGGGATGAAAGTTCCAGACTTCTCACTATGTTCAATAGTTCTCAAGGATAAGACTTTTTCCTTGCATTCTATTGATATTTGATTATGATTAAGAGAGAGGCAGTTGCCATTCTATCAGGCTGTCTATCCGTTCATTTAGGACGAGTAATCATGATGAACTATCAATCAGAAAAAAGACTAGAAAGAAGACTGTATGGATAATCGACCAATTGGTTTTTTGGATTCGGGTGTCGGGGGCTTGACTGTTGTTCGTGAGCTCATGCGCCAGCTTCCTCATGAAGAAATCGTCTATATTGGAGATTCGGCACGGGCGCCCTATGGTCCCCGTCCTGCTGAGCAAATCCGTGAATATACTTGGCAGTTGGTCAACTTTCTCTTGACCAAGGATGTCAAAATGATTGTCATTGCTTGTAATACTGCGACTGCGGTCGTCTGGGAAGAAATCAAGGCTCAACTAGATATTCCTGTCCTAGGCGTGATTTTGCCAGGAGCTTCGGCAGCCATCAAGTCCAGTCAAGGTGGGAAAATTGGGGTGATTGGAACTCCCATGACGGTACAATCAGACATCTACCGTCAGAAAATCCATGATCTGGATCCGGACTTACAGGTGGAGAGTATGGCCTGTCCCAAGTTTGCGCCCTTGGTCGAATCTGGTGCCCTGTCAACCAGTGTAACAAAGAAAGTGGTCTATGAAACCCTGCGTCCCTTGGTTGGAAAGGTGGATAGCCTGATTTTGGGTTGTACCCATTACCCACTCCTTCGCCCTATCATCCAAAATGTCATGGGACCTAAGGTTCAGCTCATCGATAGTGGGGCAGAGTGTGTACGGGATATCTCGGTTTTGCTGAACTATTTTGAAATCAATCGTAGCCGAGATGCGGGGCCTCTTCAACATCGTTTTTACACAACAGCCAATAGCCAAAGTTTTGCCCAGATTGGAGCAGAATGGCTGGAAAAAGAGATTCATGTGGAGCATGTAACTTTATGACAAACAAAATTTATGAATATAAGGATGACCAGGACTGGTATGTCGGTGTCTGGGATGTCTATGGAGGCATCTATAGCCTTATCAAAGATCCTCTCAAGCTTGATTTTATGGATTTGGCGCGGATTTTTCGTGACGAGGAAAATGGCTTTCCGATTACGATAACGGTGATGCGCTGGTCTTCTAACTTCCGTTTACTCTCTTTTATCGTTGAGATTTTAAATGCCGAAGCAGGTTGCAATCTAGAAGTCATCCAACGTCAGGGAGCCCTTCTCTTGGTTGAAAATGGAAAACTCTTGCATGTCGAACTACCTAAAGAAGGGATCGATGTTCAAGACTTCTTTAAAACTAGTAAGGTTAGAGAAACTTTGCTCATTGCGACTCGTAATGAGGGCAAGACCAAGGAATTTCGTGCTATCTTTGACAAACTAGGCTACGATGTGGAAAATCTCAATGACTATCCAGAACTGCCTGAAGTAGCTGAAACTGGCATGACCTTTGAAGAAAATGCCCGCCTCAAGGCAGAAACTATTTCCCAATTAACAGGCAAGATGGTTTTAGCAGATGATTCAGGTCTCAAAGTCGATGTCCTCGGCGGTTTGCCAGGAGTCTGGTCAGCCCGTTTTGCAGGTGTGGGAGCAACTGACCGTGAAAACAATGCCAAGCTCTTGCACGAATTGGCCATGGTCTTTGATCTCAAGGACCGTTCGGCTCAATTCCACACAACCCTAGTCGTAGCTAGTCCAAACAAGGAAAGCTTGGTTGTTGAAGCTGACTGGCCAGGCTACATTAATTTTGAACCTAAGGGTGAAAATGGCTTTGGCTATGACCCTCTCTTCCTGGTAGGAGAGACAGGCAAATCCTCAGCTGAATTAACCCTTGAAGAAAAAAATAGCCAATCCCACCGTGCCTTAGCCGTTAAGAAACTTTTGGAGGTATTTCCATCATGGCAAAGCAAACCATCATTGTAATGAGTGATTCCCACGGAGATAGCTTGATTGTGGAAGAAATTCGTGATCGCTATCTGGGGAAAGTCGATGCCATTTTTCACGATGGTGACTCTGAACTCCGTCCAGACTCTCCGCTCTGGGAGGGTATCCATGTCGTCAAAGGAAATATGGACTTTTATGCTGGCTACCCAGAACGTTTGGTAACTCAACTTGGTCCAACCAAGATCATCCAGACCCATGGACACTTGTTTGACATCAATTTCAACTTTCAAAAGTTGGACTACTGGGCTCAGGAAGAAGATGCCGATATCTGTCTCTATGGTCACTTGCATGTGCCAAGTGCTTGGATGGAAGGAAAGACTCTTTTTCTAAATCCAGGCTCCATCAGCCAACCACGAGGAACTATTAGAGAATGCCTCTATGCACGTGTGGAGATTGATAACAGCTATTTCAAAGTAGAGTTTTTGACACGTGACCATGAGGTTTATCCAGGCTTGTCCAAGGAGTTTGCTCGATGATTGCCAAGGAATTTGAAGCATTTTTATTGGAGCAGGAAGAGACTTTTCTTACCCCTGCTGAGAATCTAGCAGCCTTGATTGATACCCATAACGCTGACCATGCAATTTTGGTATTGAGTCAAATCACCTATACGCGTATCCCTGTTGTGACCTTTGACAAACGCTTTGTTGGAACCATTGGGCTGAGAGACATTTTGGCTTATCAAATGGAGCAAGGTTTGACGGATGAGCAGATGGCAACGACAGACATCGTCAATATGACCAAGACAGATGTGGCAGTCGTCGCTCCAGACTATAACATCACTGAAGTCCTCCATAAACTGGTGGATGAACCCTTCTTGCCAGTGGTAGATGATGAAGGAATTTTCCAAGGAATCATCACGCGCAAGTCTATCCTCAAGGCCGTCAATGCCCTCTTGCATGACTTTAGTAAGGAATATGAGATTCGATGCAAATGAGAGATAGGATATCAGCCTTTTTAGAGGGAAAGCAGGGTTTGTCTGCCAATTCCAAACAATCCTATAAGTATGATTTGGAGCAATTTTTAGATATTGTAGGTGAGCGGATCTCTGAAACTAGTCTCAAGATTTACCAAGCCCAGCTAGCCAATCTAAAAATCAGCGCCCAGAAGCGAAAACTTTCGGCCTGCAACCAATTTCTCTACTTTCTCTATCAAAAAGGTGAAGTGGACAGTTTTTATCGTTTGGAGTTAGCCAAACAAGCTGAAAAGAAGACTGAAAAACCAGAGATTCTAGACCTAGACTCTTTTTGGCAGGAAAGTAATTATCCAGAAGGACGCTTGCTGGCGCTCTTAATCCTAGAAATGGGACTTTTGCCAAGTGAGATTTTAGCCCTTAAGGTTGCAGATATCAATCTGGATTTTCAGGTGCTACGAATCAACAAGGCTTCTCAACAGAGGATTGTTACCATTCCCACGACCTTGATCCCAGAGCTGGAATCCTTGATGGGGCAAACCTATCTCTTTGAAAGGGGAGGAAAAGCCTATTCTCGTCAGTGGGCCTTTCGTCAACTTGAGTCCTTTGTCAAGGAGAAAGGTTTCCCAACCTTATCAGCCCAAGCCTTGCGGGAACAGTTCATTCTAAGACAAATAGAAAACAAGGTCGATTTGTACGAAATTGCAAAAAAATTAGGATTAAAAACAGTTCTGACCTTAGAAAAATATAGATAATGGATATTAAATTAAAAGATTTTGAAGGGCCCCTGGACTTGCTCTTGCACTTGGTTTCTAAGTACCAGATGGATATCTACGATGTGCCTATCACAGAAGTCATCGAACAGTATCTAGCCTATGTCTCAACCCTGCAGGCTATGCGTCTGGAGGTGACGGGCGAGTATATGGTTATGGCCAGTCAGCTCATGCTGATCAAGAGCCGCAAGCTCTTGCCAAAGGTAGCAGAAGTGACAGACTTAGAGGATGACCTGGAGCAGGACCTTCTCTCCCAAATCGAAGAATACCGCAAGTTCAAACTCCTGGGTGAGCACTTGGAGGCTAAGCACCAAGATCGGGCCCAGTACTATTCCAAAGCGCCAACAGAGTTGATTTACGAGGATGCGGAGCTTGTGCATGACAAGACGACCATTGACCTCTTTTTGGCTTTTTCAAATATCCTAGCCAAGAAAAAAGAGGAGTTCGCACAGAATCACACGACCATCTTGCGGGATGAGTATAAGATTGAGGACATGATGGTCATTGTAAAAGAGTCCTTGACTGGACGAGACCAGTTGCGTTTGCAGGATTTGTTCAAGGAAGCCCAGAATGTCCAAGAGGTTATTACCCTCTTTTTGGCGACCCTAGAGTTAATCAAAACTCAGGAACTGACCCTCGTGCAAGAGGAGAGTTTCGGAGATATCTATCTCATGGAAAAGAAGGAAGAAAGTCAAGAGGCACAAAGCTAGACTTGATAGAGAGGAAAGATGAGTACTTTAGCAGAAATAGAAGCGCTCTTGTTTGTAGCAGGTGAAGATGGGATTCGGGTCCGTCAGTTGGCTGAACTCCTATCGCTTCCACCGACAGGCATCCAGCAGAGTTTAGAAAAATTAGCCCAAAAGTATGAAAAAGACCAAGAGTCGAGCTTGTCCCTGATTGAGACAGGTGGGGCTTATAGATTGGTGACCAAGCCTCAATTTGCAGCGATTTTGAAGGAATACTCCAAGGCGCCCATTAACCAGAGTTTATCTCGGGCTGCCCTTGAGACCTTGTCCATCATTGCCTACAAGCAGCCTATCACGCGGATAGAAATTGATGCTATCCGTGGGGTCAATTCGAGTGGGGCTTTGGCAAAGTTGCAGGCCTTTGACTTGATACGAGAAGACGGGAAAAAAGAGGTGTTGGGTCGTCCCAATCTCTATGTGACTACGGATTATTTCTTAGATTACATGGGGATCAATCATTTGGAAGAATTGCCAGTGATTGATGAGCTTGAGATTCAAGCGCAAGAAAGCCAATTATTTGGTGAAAGGATAGAAGAAGATGAGAATCAATAAATATATTGCCCACGCAGGTGTGGCCAGTAGGAGAAAAGCAGAAGAGCTGATCAAGCAAGGCTTGGTGACGGTCAACGGCCAAGTGGTGCGTGAACTCGCAACGACTATTAAGTCAGGCGACAAAGTCGAAGTGGAAGGCCAACCTATCTACAACGAAGAAAAGGTTTATTATCTGCTTAACAAACCACGCGGTGTCATTTCCAGTGTGACAGATGACAAGGGCCGCAAGACGGTTGTCGACCTCTTGCCCAATGTCAAAGAACGCATTTATCCAGTTGGACGTTTAGACTGGGATACATCAGGTGTCTTGATTTTGACCAATGATGGGGACTTTACAGACGAGATGATCCACCCCCGTAATGAGATTGACAAGGTTTATGTTGCGCGTGTTAAAGGTGTGGCTAATAAGGAAAACCTCCGCCCCTTGACCCGTGGACTTGAGATTGATGGCAAGAAAACCAAGCCAGCTGTTTATGAAATTCTCAAAGTAGATCCAGTTAAAAATCGCTCTGTAGTGCAGTTGACTATCCATGAAGGGCGAAACCACCAGGTTAAAAAGATGTTTGAAGCTGTCGGCCTCCAAGTGGATAAGTTGTCTCGGACACGTTTTGGACATCTAGACTTGACGGGGCTTCGTCCAGGTGAAGCTCGTCGCCTCAATAAAAAAGAAATCAGCCAACTACACACCATGGCTGTAACCAAGAAATAATGAAACGAATCTTAATAGCGCCAGTACGCTTTTACCAACGTTTTATCTCACCAGCCTTTCCACCCTCTTGTCGCTTTGAGCCTACTTGTTCCAACTACATGATCCAGGCTATTGAAAAACATGGCTTCAAGGGTGTTCTGATGGGCTTGGCTCGGATTTTACGTTGCCACCCCTGGTCGCCAATAGGAAAAGACCCCGTCCCAGACCACTTTTCCCTCAGACGAAATCAAGAAAAAAAATAACCCAACATCACCTGATGTTGGGTTTTCTTGTTTATTTCAAAGCTTTTTGAGCGTCTTCAATCATGAGTTTAGTTGATTCAAGTCCGCCACCACTTAGATACCAGAGGTCTGGTGTGAGTTGGATGATTTTACCGTTTTTAGCGGCAGGAGTCTCAGCGATGAGGGCATTTTCTAGGACGCCATCGTTGCTTGAGTTGTCACCACCGATGGCAAGGGTACGGTTGATGACAAAGAGGATGTCAGGATTGATTTCTTTGACACTTTCAAAGCTGACTTCTTGTCCGTGGCGTGAGTCTTCAAATTGAGTATCAGTTGGTTTGAATTTCAAGGTTTGATACAAGAAAGAGAAACGAGATTGGGCACCAAAGGCAGCCATTTTTCCTTCATTGAGGAGGATCGCAAGGGCTTTTTTGTCAGAACTTTCGTTTTTAGTAGCGACTTCTTGGATGCTCTTGTCTAGGTTAGCCAATTCTTCCTTGGCTTTCTGTGTACCAGTTTCGCCGAAGGCGCTTGCTAAGGATTCGATATTAGCCTTGGTAGAAGTCCAGTAGTCTTCTTTTCCTGCTTCAAAGAGCACGGTTGGAGCAATTTCTTTGAATTTATCTACGAATTTTTGGGTACGTGGTGAAGCGATAATCAAATCCGGTTCAAGGGCGGCAATGGCTTCTAAATCAGGCTCTTTCATAGAACCAACATTTTTAACTTTTTCAGCTAGGTCTTTGAGATAGGTTGGAACGGTTTTTGTAGGCATTCCGACGATATTCTTTTCAAAACCTAAAGCGCGAATAGTATCCGCAGCACCGAGGTCGAAGACAACGATTTTCTCAGGAACTTTTGACAGTTTGACCTCGTCTAGTGAGCTTTTAATGGTCACTTCTGTTGGAGCAGAAGTGCTGGTCTCCGTCTGGCTGGTACTTGAGTTTGAGTTTGTACTACATGCACCAAGTAAGAGCAAGAAACTAACCGCTAGGGCAGTGAGATAAAGTTTAAGGGATGTTTTCATGATTTCTCCTTTTTAAAATGTGATAACGATGTAGGGGTCTCTTAGATAGGCTTGTTAGCTAAGAGACAGAGGGTTCTCTATCATGAGTTCAGAATAGCTAGCTATAGATACAGATCTTTTTGCCATTGATATCCGCCAGCGTGATGGGAATCTCATAGAGTTGACTGAGCAGGTCAGCCTGCATGATTTGAGTAGTCGTTCCCTTGCAAAAGACTTGGCCGTCTTTAAAGGCAACAATTTCATCCGCATACTGACTGGCTATGTTGATATCGTGGAGGACGATGATAATGGTCTTCCCTAGTTCCTCCACCAGTCGCTTGAGAATCTGCATCATGCTGACACTTTGCTTAATATCGAGATTGTTGAGAGGTTCGTCTAGTAAGATAAAGTCCGTATCCTGGGCCAGTACCATGGCGATAAAGACCCGCTGGAGCTGTCCTCCAGACAGGCTATCGATGTAGCGATCTTTTAGATTGGTCAGTTCCAGATAGTCCAGAGTTTCTCGGATTTTTTCCCAGTCTTCTGCCCTCAGTCGACCACGGCTGTAGGGAAAGCGTCCAAAGCTGACTAATTCTTCAACGGTCAATTTGGCTTGGTAATTAATCTTTTGCTTTAGGATGGTCAGCTCTTTGGCTAGTTCTTGTGAATTCCAGCTTTCGATTTCACGACCCTTGATACTGAGAATCCCCTGATCTTTCTTGGTCAGTCTGCTCATAATGGAGAGGAGAGTTGATTTTCCAGCACCATTTGGACCAATGAAGGCTGTCAGTTTCTGAGGACTGACTTCAAGCGAAATGCCTTGCAAAATATCCTGTTTTTGAATGGATTTGTCAATGTTTTCCAGTTTCACCGACGTGCCCTCCTGTAAAGTAAGATAAAGAATAAGAAGCCCCCCACACTCTCAATAATCATACTGATGCGAATTTCCAGCGCAAAGACTCGTTCGATGAGGGCTTGCCCTAAGGTCAAACTAATAAATCCAATCAGAATGGCTAGGATAAAGAGCAACTTGTGCCGATAATCTTTGACAATCAGGTAAGTGAGATTGGCCAGCATAAAGCCGAAGAAGGCCATAGGCCCTACCAAGGCAGTCGCTGTTGAGGTTAAAAGCACGATGCCCCAGAGGAGTTCTCTCTGTTCTTTTTCAATATCGAGTCCCAGTATCTGAGCCGTTTCTCTTTGTAAGTGCAAGACATCCAGAACGACTGCTTTTCGAAAGAAAAAGATTGTCAAGGCGAGGATGATCAGAGAACCGATGGCTAGGATGGAAGTATTCAGATGCTGAAAGGAGGCAAAGAGACTGTTCTGCAGTTTATCGTATTCATTTGGATCCATCAGAACTTGGAGGAAGGTACTGATATTTCGAAAGAGACTTCCCAGGGCTAGACAGATTAGCAGAATGAAGACCAGATTTTGCTTCATCAGCGTCTTCAAGTAGCCTTGTAAGGCGAGAAAAAAGAGGGATTGAAGCAGAAGCAAGACTAGAAATTCTAAGACAGGAGACTTCCCAAGCTGTAGAAATTTGCTTTCAAATATCAGTAGCAGGGTCTGTAGCAAGACATAGAAGGATTCGATTCCCAAAATACTTGGCGTCAGAAAGCGATTTTCCGTCAGGGTTTGAAAACTAATGGTCGAAATCCCTGTCGCGATGGCTACCAAGAGATAAACGATGATTTTTTGGGAACGCAGCTTCCAGGCAAAGGCAGACAGCTGAGTGATGGGCCAAAAGTAGAGGAGACAAGCTCCGATGGCCAGAATAATGAGAAGGCAGAAGAGCTTGGTATGTTTGCTTTTAAACTGCATCTTTTTGTCCCCCTCTCCATAGAAGTAGGATAAAGACGAGACTACCGATGATTCCTAGAATGAGACTGACAGACAGCTCATAGGGCCGAATCAAGACTCGAGAGAGGATGTCGCAGGCCAGAACTAGATTGGCACCGACTAGAGCGACCATGAGTTTGGTTTGACTCAAATTATCTCCATAGCGCTTGCGGATAAGATTGGGAACGATGACTCCGAGAAAAGGCAAGGCGCCCACAGTAATCATGGTGACACTTGTCGTTAGCGCCACTAGAAAGAGGGCCAGCTTTTCAAGTAGGGAGTAAGAAATCCCCAAACTCTCACTGGTTTCCTTGCCCAGATTCATGATGGTGAAGGTTTGGGATAATTTCCAAACGGCTATCAGGATAATGAGGCCTAAGAAGAGCCACTCATACTGATGGGTCTGAATCATGGAGAAGGAGCCCTGGGTCCAAGCAGTCATACTCTGAACCAGATTGAAACGATAGGCGATAACTTCTGTGATAGAACCGATAATCCCACTATAGATGATCCCAATTAAGGGCAACATCCATCTTTCCTTTACAGAAAAAATAGTCATAAAGGCCAGGAAGAAGAGGGTAAATAAGATGGATGAGCCAAAAGCAAAGAGCATCTTTTGGGTCAGACTCGCAGACGGAAAGACAAAGAGGCTCAACACCATTCCCAGTTTGGCGGCTTCTGTCGTTCCGACTGTGCTTGGGGCAGCAAACTGATTTTGAGTAATGGTCTGCATGAGGAGTCCTGCCATGCTCATACTGGAGGCTGCAAGGAGAATGCTGATGGTTCTTGGAAGACGCGACTCTTGAAAGAGAAGCCAAGTCTGTTGGTCAAAAGCAAAGAATTTTTCCCAAGAAAAATCACTGGTTCCAATGGTGATGGAGAGAAAGACTAGGAGTAGAAGTAAGCCTGTTAAAATATGAGAAAGTTTCATGCCCCGTCCTTTCATGTAGATTTGGTATAAAAATACCCTTGGAGATAATGTAACACGATTTCTTTAATCTGTCAATAAATTTTCTGACAATTTAATGTAAAAAGAAAGAAAAATTTCTGAAATTACATCTGCCCCTCTCTTTTATAGGATAAACTAGTAAAAACTAATCCAATTTCCTACTATCCTTCTCCTATAAAAAGTGGTAAAATGGAGGACAGAAAGAAGGAACTGATATGACAACATTATTTTCAAAAATCAAAGAAGTAACAGAGCTTGCTGCGATCTCAGGTCATGAAGCACCTGTCCGGACTTATCTTCGTGAGAAGTTGACACCGCACGTGGATGAAGTAGTGACAGATGGCTTGGGTGGTATTTTCGGAATTAAACATTCAGAAGCTGCGGAAGCACCACGCGTCTTGGTCGCTTCTCACATGGACGAAGTTGGTTTTATGGTCAGCGAGATTAAGCCAGATGGTACCTTCCGTGTGGTTGAAATCGGTGGTTGGAATCCCATGGTGGTTAGTAGCCAACGCTTTAAACTCTTTACTCGTGACGGTCGTGAAATTCCTGTGATTTCAGGCTCTGTTCCGCCACATTTGACACGTGGAACAGGTGGACCAACCATGCCAGCTATTTCGGATATCATTTTTGATGGCGGTTTTGCGGACAAGGCTGAAGCAGAAAGCTTTGGTATCCGTCCAGGTGACACCATTGTCCCTGATAGCTCCGCTATCTTGACAGCCAATGAAAAGAATATCATTTCGAAAGCTTGGGACAACCGCTACGGTGTCCTCATGGTAAGTGAGCTAGCTGAAGCCCTTTCAGGTCAAAAACTCGGAAATGAACTCTATCTTGGCTCGAACGTCCAAGAAGAGGTTGGGCTTCGTGGCGCTCATACTTCTACAACTAAGTTTGATCCAGAAGTCTTTCTGGCAGTTGACTGCTCACCAGCAGGTGATGTTTATGGTGGTCAAGGCAAGATTGGGGATGGAACCTTGATTCGTTTCTATGATCCAGGTCACTTGCTCCTCCCAGGTATGAAGGATTTCCTTTTGACAACGGCTGAGGAAGCGGGCATCAAGTACCAATATTACTGTGGAAAAGGCGGAACGGACGCTGGAGCAGCTCATCTGAAAAATGGTGGTGTCCCATCTACAACTATCGGTGTCTGTGCTCGTTATATCCACTCTCATCAAACTCTCTACGCGATGGATGACTTCTTAGAAGCCCAAGCCTTCTTGCAAGCCTTGGTGAAAAAATTGGATCGTTCAACTATTGATTTGATTAAAAATTATTAAGTATAAGGGAGGTGATCAGGATGGCAGAACCAAACCTAGAAAGCCTTATAAGAGATCTCTACAACCATGCCCGTCAGGGCTTGAGTGAAGATTTAGTTGCTGCTCTCTTAGAGACTGCTAAAAAACTACCAACTACAAATGAGCAATTACTAGCAGTCCGACTCTCAGGACTGGTCACTCGTGAATTGCTCACCAATCCCAAACACCCAGCACCTGAATTAATCAATTTGGCTCGCTTTATCAAAAGAGAAGAAGCTAAGTACAGAGGAACTGCAGTTTCTGCTATTATGTTTGGAGAGCTATTTAAAATGCTTTGATTCCATTGTGAATCAAAGCATTTTTTATATGCTCCAAAAGAAATTCTTGATGAGGAGACAAAAAAGCCATCCCATTCAGGATAGCTTCTTGGTACTTATACTCAATGAAAATCAAAGAGCAAACTAGGAAACTAACCGCAGGCTGTACTTGGGTACGGCAAGGCGACGTTGACGTGGTTTGAAGAGATTTTCGAAGAGTATTAAATTTGTTCAGCGATGACCTTTTCAGCAAGGTTCATAGCATGGTCAGATACACGAGTGTAGTGGGAAATGATGTCGATAAAGTTGACTCCAGCTTGTGTAGAACACTCACCCTTGTTAAGGCGTTTGATATGGGTCTTTCTGAGAACACGTTCCATATTGTTGATTTCTTTATGACGTTCAATCAGACTTTGAGCTTTTTCAATATCATTGTTTTCCACACTATCAAGGGCATCCTTGATGAATGCGGTTGTTGCTTGATAAATCTCAGCTAATTCCTCTAAAGCAGCATCAGAAAATTGAACATTCTTACGTTGGAGGTAGTCTGTTAGGTTGAGCAAGCCTTCTGCGTGGTCCCCAATTCGTTCCAAATCACGAGATGAATCCAGAATGTTGGTCAAGACTTCGCTTTCCTTTTGACTCAAGGATTCGCTTGAGAGTCTGATGAGGTAACGAGTGAGTTTTTCATCGATGGTGTTGATGGCTTCCTCTGTTTTGTGCCCTTTTTCAGCTACCTTTTCATCCAAACCGATGATATAGCTATAAGAAAGGTCAAAAGCTTTGGCTGCATAGTTCCCCAAGTGCAAAAGTTCCTTTTTAGCATTTCCTAGAGCGATAGAAGGAGATTGTTGGATAAGTTGTTCGTCGAGATAAAGGGGCTCGTACTTGACAACCTCGTCTTCACCAGGGATGAGCTTGGTTACAAAGTAGGCCAAGGCTCCGATGAATGGAAATTGTACAATGGTGTTACTTACGTTAAAGGCACCGTGAGAGAAGGCGATTGTCATCTCAGGTGAGAGGTGAAGGAGTGCCTGGAAGTACTCGATCATAGCAGTGAAGGGGCCTAATAGGATTAAGCAAAGAATAGTTCCTAAAACGTTAAAGGTAACGTGGGTTGCTGCAACGCGTTTTGCAGAGATGTTAGCTCCAGCTGCTGCAATGATAACGGTTAAGGTTGTCCCGATATTATCTCCAAAGAGAACTGGTAGTGAACCTTTAAGGTCAAGGAAACCACCTGCATAGAGGCCTTGCAAAATCCCGATTGTAGCCGAGGAAGCCTGGATGAGGACGGTAATCACTGCACCGGCTACTACTCCTAAAATAGGATTTTGTCCCAAGGTTACCATATATTCCTTGAATTGTGGTAAATCTTTAAGCGGACTCATACCGGCACTGATGAGGTTGAGAGCATAGAAGATCCCCCCTACACCAAACAGGATGCGCCCGATATTGTTTGCTGTTCTGTTTTTTGTAAAGAAGAGGAACATGGTTCCAAGGAAAATCAAGGGTAAAGCATACTCGCCAAGCTTGAAACCGATGATAAAGGAAGTAACGGTGGTTCCAATGTTGGCTCCCATGATAATTCCGATAGCCTGTCTAAGAGTGAGAAGGCTAGCGCTGACCAGCCCAACCGTTATAACTGTAACCCCTGTACTTGACTGAATGAGGGCAGTCACGACAATCCCGACTAGAACACCTAAAAAGGGATTGCTAGTATACTTGTCAATGTAAAAACGAAGGCGATCTCCAGCAGCTTGTTGCAAACCGTCTCCCATGGTCTTAATACTGTATAAAAACAGTCCTAGACCTCCTAAAAAGTGAAATAAAATTTCCTGCCAATTAATGGACATTTCTTTTTCCTCCGAAAAATAATAACGGAATTTCTCCTATTCTATTTTAAAGGATAAAAGTAAATCTCACAAGTGTTTAGTAGAAATTTTCATAAGAAACAAGAACTTTCTTTCAAAATGAGAGATAGATTCTCTTTAAGATAGATGATTTATAGGATTGTGTCCAAATTTTACTGATTATTATCCTAGTTATAGTTTTTATGTTAAATAGATTGACATCGCTTTCATATAAGATAAAATGAAGATAATCCTGTTCTGGTGGTGTCCACTAAGAACAGTTGCTTTTTATCTAAAAAGTAAAGCGCTTACTTTTTATTTTATTAGGAGGATAAGATGAAAGATCTATTTTTTGAAAAACGTTGCCGTTACAGTATTCGAAAGCTGTCAATCGGGGCTTGTTCCTTGATGATTGGTTCAGCTTTATTTGCGAGTCCAGCTCTTGCCGAACAGGTCGCTGTCCCTGAAACAGCTGCTAATACGAGAGCTCAAGCGACAAGTGCGAGTGAAACTGCTAATCCAGACACTGCAGCTATCGAAAAACAATTAGAGGAAACCGAAAACAAAGTAGCTGAGCAACCCATTTCAGAAAACACTCCAGCAATAACGGATATGGTTAATGAAAAAGAAGAAGCGAAGCCAGCTCCGACAGAAAAAGTTGAAGAAACTGCTCAACCAACTGAAAAAGAGGAAGTTAAACCAGAGGCGGTTCCTCAAGTAGTTGACAATAAAGCCGACAAACCAAGTTTAGCAGACGTTCCTAAAAATGAAGAGAAGAGTCTCCGACCAAAAGAAATCAAGTTTGATACATGGGAGGATTTGTTGAAATGGGAACCGGGTGCGCGTGAGGATGATCCCATTAACCGTTCATCAGTTGAACTGGCTAAGCGCCATAGAGGCCAGTTGGTCAATGAAAAAGCAAGCAGAAGAGCCAAGGTTCAAACTCTAGCAAATACCAACTCAAAGGCCAAAGACCACGCTTCTGTTGGTGGAGAAGAATTCAAGGCCTATGCTTTTGACTACTGGCAATACTTAGATTCAATGGTCTTCTGGGAAGGTCTAGTTCCAACTCCAGATGTCATTGATGCCGGTCACCGCAACGGAGTTCCCGTTTATGGAACCCTCTTTTTCAACTGGTCAAATAGCATTGCCGACCAAGAGAAATTTGCCGCTGCCTTGAAACAAGATGAGGATGGCACCTTCCCTATCGCAAGAAAACTTGTCGATCTTGCTAACTACTATGGTTTTGATGGCTATTTCATCAACCAGGAAACAACAGGGGAATTGGTAGCACCTCTTGGTGAAAAAATGCGCCAATTCATGCTCTATACAAAAGAATACGCAGCCAAAGTCAACCACCCAATCAAGTATGCTTGGTACGATGCTATGACCTACAAATATGGCCGTTACCACGAAGATGGTCTAGGTGATTACAACTACCAGTTTATGCAAAAAGAAGGTGACAAGGTCCCTGCAGATCAATTCTTTGCTAACTTCAACTGGAACAAGGAAAAGAATGATCACTCCGTAGAGATGGCCAAATGGCTAGAGCGTAGCCAATATGATGTCTTTGCAGGCTTGGAATTGCAACAAGGTGGTTCTTATAAAACCAAAGTCAACTGGGATGCTCTTTTAGATGAAAATGGCAAGTTGCGTTTGTCACTTGGACTCTTTGCGCCAGATACGATTACCAGTCTAGGAAAAACAGGCGAAGACTACCATAAGAACGAAGACATCTTCTTTACAGGTTACCAAGGAGATCCAACGGCTCAAAAACCAGCAGACAAAGAGTGGTATGGGATTGCCAATTTAGTTGCTGACCGTACACCAGCAGTGGGCCGGACCTTCACGACCTCCTTTAATACAGGTCATGGTAGAAAATGGTTTGTAGACGGTAAAGTTTCTAAGGATTCTGAGTGGAACTACCGTTCTGTTTCTGGTGTCTTGCCAACATGGCGCTGGTGGCAGACTTCAACGGGGGAAAAACTTCGTGCAGAATATGACTTTACAGATGCCTACAATGGCGGAAACTCCCTTAAATTCTCAGGTGATGTAGCTGGTAAGACGGACCAGGATGTGAATTTGTATTCTACCAAACTAGAAGTAACTGAGAAAACCAAACTTCGGGTTGCCCACAAGGGAGGAAAAGGCTCCAAAGTTTATATGGCTTTCTCTACAACACCAGACTACAAATTTGAGGATGCAGCCGCATGGAAAGAACTGACTCTTTCTGACAACTGGACAAATGAAGAAATTGACCTTAGCTCACTAGCAGGTAAAACCATCTATGCAGTCAAACTCTTCTTCGAGCATGAAGGAGCTGTAAAAGATTATCAGTTTAACCTAGGTCAATTAACCATTTCAGATAATCACCAAGCACCACAAGCGCCGACGGGGCTTTCTGTTGTGAAACAATCTCTCAAGAATTCCCAAGAAGCTGAAGCAGTGGTTCAATTTTCGGGTAACCAAGATGCGGATTTCTATGAAGTCTACGAAAAAGATGGGGATAACTGGCGCTTATTGACAGGTTCATCTGCTTCAACCATCTACTTGCCAAAAGTTAGCCGTTCTGCTAATGCGACTGGTAGGACTCAGGAATTGAAAGTCGTTGCAGTTGGTAAAAATGGCCTCCGTTCCGAAGCTGCGACGGCATCCTTTAACTGGGGGATGACAGTTCAGGATACAACTCTCCCAAGACCTTTAGCTGAAAATATTGTTCCAGGTGCAAAGGTTATCGGTAGCACTTTCCAAAATACTGAAGGTGGAGAAGGCATCGAAGGCATGTTGAACGGTACCATTACTAGCTTGTCAGATAAGTGGTCTTCAGCTCAGTTGAGCGGTAGTGTGGATATTCGCTTGACCAAGCCACGTACCGTTGTTAGATGGGTCATGGATCATGCGGGAGCTGGTGGTGAGTCTGTCAACGACGGTTTGATGAACACCAAAGACTTTGATCTTTATTATAAAGATGCAGATGGTGAGTGGAAACTAGCTAAGGAAGTCCGTGGCAACAAAGCACACGTGACAGATATCACTCTTGACAAACCAATCACTGCCCAAGACTGGCGCCTAAAAGTTATCACTTCAGATAATGGGACACCTTGGAAGGCCATTCGTATCTACAACTGGAAGATGTACGAAACCTTGGACACAGAAAGTCAAAATATTCCAATGGCTAAGGTAGCTGCCCGTTCACTTGGAAACCATCAAGTTCAACTTGGTTTCTCTGATGTTCCAGCTGGTGCAACTATCACCGTTTACGACAAGGCAGATTCACAAACACCGATTGCAACCTTGAAGTCTGAAACTGGAGGAGACTTGGCAACAGCACCATTGGGCTTTGACAAGCAACCAACTCTCCTCTACTATCGTACCCAACTACCTGGCAAAGAAATCAGTAACACCTTGGCAGTAGCGATTCCACAGGATGAGAGAAAAATTTCTGCAGTTAGTCTTGAAAAAGGGCCTAAGAAGACGGTTTACAAAGAGGGAGAAAAACTGGACCTTAGAGGCGGAACCCTCCGTGTTCAATACGAAGGGGGGCAAGCAGACGAGCTGATTAACCTTACTCACTCAGGTGTGACTGTTTCTGGCTACAACGCTCATCAAAAAGGGGAACAAAAGCTCACAGTTAGCTATCTTGGACTTCCAGTAAGCGGTGACTTGAAGGTACAAGTGACTGGTCAAGATGAAGGAAAACCAAAGGAAGTAGCAGGTCTGTACGTTACTCAGAAACCGAAAACGGACTATCTAGTAGGAGAGCAACTGGATCTTGCAGAAGGGCGCTTCGGCGTTCTCTATGATGATGAGACAGAAGAAAGCCATGCCTTCACAGATCAAGGTGTTGAAATTACGGGCTACGATGCTCAAAAGACTGGTCGTCAGACCTTGACCCTTCATTACAAGGGACACACAGCTGAGTTCGATGTCTTGGTTTCTCCAAAAGCAGCTGTCAACGACGAGTACCTCAAACAAGAAATTACTGCTGCCCAAGGCCGTCAGTCAACCCTTGCCTACACCTTCTCAAGCGAGGACAAACAAGCAGCACTAGTAGAGAAGCTCACTGCAGCCAAAGCTGTAGCAGAAAACCATAATGCTAGCCAAGAAGAAGTCAATCGGGCTTTGAATGAGTTGAAACAAGCAGGGACAGCCTTGGATGGAAATCAACGTTATCAGACTGCTAGAGAAGAGTTGGAAGGCTTGCTCGAATCCGTCCGTGAAAAAGATTCTAAAGCTGAGTTGATTGAACAAGCAGAAGCTTTATTATCTTCACAAACGCCAACTCCTCAAGCTTTTGCGGAAATGAAAGAAAAGATGAATAAGAAACTAGCTCCTGCAGAAGAAAGTCACCATGTTGGAAGCGTGGATCCTAATGAAGTAGCTCCAACTATTGAGGTCCTCCCTGAACTAGTTATTGAAACTGAAACAACAGCCTTTGAACGTCAGGAGCGACCAAACGCCGAACTTCTCAAAGGACAACGCCGTGTTGTGCAAGCAGGAGTTGAAGGCCAAGTTCGTCGTTTTGTAGAAGTAGATACCAAAGGCAAACGCACTCTTCGTTCGACTGAGGTAGTCAAGGAAACAATCCCAGAAATCACTGAAGTTGGTACAAAAGTTCTATCAAGTAACCAACCAGCTGAAGGTGTGAAAGATTTAGTTCTAGAAACTCCGAAACTGGAAATTGAAGAGGGGACAGTTTCCTTCGAACGTCAGGAACGACCAAATGCAGCCCTTCTCAAAGGACAACGCCAGCTAATTCAAGCAGGTGTGGAAGGTCAAGTTCGTCGCTTTGTAGAAGTTGATGGTCAGGGCAAACGCACTCTTCATTCTACAGAGGTTCTCAAGGAAGCTCTTCCAGAAATTGTCGAAGTAGGAACGAAAGAAGAGCAGGTCTTACAAACAAGGGATCAAGCTCTTTCAGCAGCACCAGCAAAAGTTGAAGAAACAAGCAGAGAGTTGCCAAATACGGGAGCGACAAGAGATGCTAGTCTAGTAGCGCTGGGACTTCTCGGAGTAATGAGTGGCTACGGCTTGCTTGCTGGAAAGAAGAGAGAAGACTAATCGGATTTACGAATCTTGGATTTTCTCATAAAAATAAAAAAACAAGGTTTGACTGTAGATTAGTCAGGCCTTGTTTTTAGTTTTGAAATTGAAGAGTAAATTTGAAGCTAGATTCTTGTTATTCAATTCCTTGGATAAATTTTTGGAAACGATAAGTGTCGAAATAAATATTGGATGCAACTAATTTATCAAATTCATCAAATTTCAGAAATTCTGCGACATCCAGTTCGAGTTCTCTTCCTTGAGGAGAATGTAGACGGTAGCGATTTAAAGCTGAGACTGTTCGACCATCAACAAGTAATTGCTTCACTTCAAGATGCTGGCTCAAAGCATAGAATTGGCCTGCGCCTTGCAAATAAATATCACGTCCTTGTCGAATTTCTACACTATCGCACATGCCATAATCAAAGTTTTCAGCTACGAAATCTTCCCAGCCTCCCTCATTTACTGCCGTAAAATAGCTTTCTGCAAGTGTTTTTGTATCCATTTGGAACCTCCTATAATATAATTGGGCTTTGATGAATATCACGAAATATTTTGCCCACTTAAGAGTATACAAAAGGAAATATGACTACAGGTTGTCATATTGCTGAAGATTTTTTTTGAGAGTACTGACCAGTAGATTTTGTAAGTGACTTGGAGATACGACCTTTA
This sequence comes from Streptococcus oralis SK610, assembly GCF_000257455.1. Lineage (GTDB taxonomy): Bacteria > Bacillota > Bacilli > Lactobacillales > Streptococcaceae > Streptococcus > Streptococcus oralis_CB. The sequence goes on along the minus strand of NZ_AJKQ01000001.1, from coordinate 49,424 downwards.
CTTGATAACCAAAGCTTAAGAGTAAATCAAAAAATGCAGGAGTTAAAGCTCTGAATGCCTGAACTTTTATTATTTCGTCCTCGACTCTGATTTCTTCTTCCGTGAAGTGATCGTAGATTTTTGGGAGTGCAAATCTTGTAAAAACTAGTTCGATTTCTTCTCTTTGCCCCTCCACTTTATGTTTTGGGGGATTTAAAAAAAGCTCTAACTTTTCTTGAGATAAACGTGGATAATCGAATGGTTTATCTTTTATCTCCACTGGTTCTAGTTCACGAATTCGAGTTAATTTAAAAATACGAAAATCTAATTTTTCTAAGCAGTAACCGATAACATACCAAGCATTCAGTTTATAGATCAATCTGTATGGGATAATTGTTCGCTGACTTTTCTCCTGTTTTTTCGAATAGTAAGAAAAAGAAATCATCTGTTCAGTTTGTATCGCTTCCTCAATTTCTAGTAAATAATTTGTATTAAGAGTCCAGGAACTGAGATCAAAGTAAAAAGGACTGTTTGCTCTTGTAATTTCTTGAGAAGACAGCTTGTGTTCGATACTGTCAAGACTTGAATGACCAACGATTTTACTAACATTTTGGCTCATATTAATGATAAACTGTCTCTCCTCCTCAGTGAAAAAGTTTCTGTCTATCTTATAGTCGCTTGGTATATAGAAACCTCCCTTATCTCCACGTTCCGAATAGATTGGGATCCCCGCTAAACTGAGTGTATCCATGTCTCTATATACAGTTCGAGTAGATATTTCAAACCTCTCTGCAATCTCTTTAGCTGTTATTCTCTTCTTATTTAAAAGAGACAGTAAAATATAGATTAGTCTTTCTAATTTCATGGTAGCAATTCCCCTTCTTTTAATCTCAAATAGCACAAACTGAAGAAACTATTTTAGTTATATTGTATAATAAGAAGCCTAGCAATTCAAAAAGAAGGACTGTAGAATTTAGAATATTAAGGATTAAAATCTTAGAAAAAGGATAGTGTAGAAGTAATTAGGCAGAGCAATCAAGAAATTTGCCTAAATTATTCCAACCGAATTATGTGAAGATTGCTATTTCCCACACTGCAATCCTAGGTTTTTAGGTTAATAAATAGAAGAAAGAACAAGAAAAGTTTAGGGTTTTTCTATCTCTTTTGCTGATTTTGTGATATAATTAACACGTATAAAAAAAGAAGGAGTCATATCTAATGGCAAAATTGACTGTTAAAGACGTTGACTTGAAAGGGAAAAAAGTTCTCGTTCGTGTTGACTTCAACGTACCTGTTAAAGATGGCGTGATTACCAATGACAACCGTATCACTGCAGCTCTTCCAACTATCAAGTACATCCTTGAACAAGGTGGACGTGCAATCCTCTTCTCTCACCTTGGACGTGTAAAAGAAGAAGCAGACAAAGAAGGTAAATCACTTGCTCCTGTAGCTGCTGACTTGGCTGCTAAATTGGGACAAGAAGTTAAATTTATCCCAGGTGTTACACGTGGTGCTGAATTGGAAGCCGCTGTTAACGCTCTTGAAGATGGACAAGTTCTCTTGGTTGAAAACACTCGTTTCGAAGATGTTGATGGCAAGAAAGAATCTAAAAACGATTCTGAACTTGGTAAATACTGGGCATCACTTGGAGATGGTATTTTCGTAAACGATGCATTTGGTACAGCTCACCGTGCACACGCATCTAACGTTGGTATCTCAGCAAACGTTGAAAAAGCAGTTGCTGGATTCCTTCTTGAAAACGAAATTGCCTACATCCAAGAAGCAGTTGAAGCTCCAGAACGTCCATTCGTGGCTATCCTTGGTGGTTCAAAAGTTTCAGACAAGATCGGTGTTATCGAAAACTTGCTTGAAAAAGCTGATAAAGTTCTTATCGGTGGTGGGATGACTTACACATTCTACAAAGCACAAGGTATCGAAATCGGTAACTCACTTGTAGAAGAAGACAAATTGGATGTTGCGAAAGCTCTTCTTGAAAAAGCAAACGGTAAATTGATCTTGCCAGTTGACTCAAAAGAAGCAAACGCATTTGCTGACTACACTGAAGTGAAAGACACTGAAGGTGAAGCAGTTGATCCAGGTTTCCTTGGTTTGGATATCGGTCCAAAATCAATTGCTAAATTCGACGAAGCTTTGACTGGTGCCAAAACAGTTGTATGGAACGGACCTATGGGTGTATTTGAAAACCCTGACTTCCAAGCTGGTACAATCGGTGTCATGGATGCTATCGTGAAACAACCAGGTGTTAAATCAATCATCGGTGGTGGTGACTCAGCTGCCGCAGCCATCAACCTTGGCCGTGCAGACAAGTTCTCATGGATCTCTACTGGTGGTGGAGCATCAATGGAACTTCTTGAAGGTAAAGTTCTTCCAGGATTGGCAGCTTTGACTGAAAAATAAATAGTTTAACTAAAAGAAGATGGTGTGACCATCTTCTTTTTAATTTAATTTATAAATATGTAGAATTATTCTATAAATAAAAAGAAAAAAGAGTAAATATTTGCATCCTGCCTTGTAAAGTGATAGTATAAGAAGTAACGACTAAATTTAGATAAGGAAAGGGATTAAAATGAAAAATAAAAAAGAAGTCTATGGATTTCGTAAAAGCAAAGTTGCGAAAACTTTGTGTGGTGCTGTTTTAGGAACTGCTTTAATTGCTTTTGCAGACAAAGCAGTATTTGCTGATGAAGTTACAGAGACAACTAGTACAAGTACAGTTGAGGTAGCTACTACAGGAAACCCAGCCACAAATCTACCTGAAGCTCAGGGGGAAATGAGCCAAGTTGCCAAAGAAAGCCAAGCCAAGGCTGGTTCTAAAGACTCAGCTTTGCCAGTAGAAGTATCATCAACTGATTTGGATAAAGCAGTTGATGATGCAAAATCTGCAGGAGTTAAGGTAGTTCAAGATGAAACAAAAGACAAAGGAACAGCCACAACTGCTACAGAGAATACTCAAAAACAAGATGAGATTAAAAGCGACTATGCTAAACAGGCTGAAGAAGTAAAGACAACAACTGAAGCATATAAAAAGGAAGTCGCAGCTCATCAGGCTGAAACAGATAAAGTCAATGCTGAAAACAAAGCAGCGGATGACAAGTATCAAAAAGATCTAAAAAGTCATCAAGAAGAAGTTGAAAAAATCAACACTGCCAATGCAACAGCTAAAGCAGAATATGAAGCTAAGCTAGCACAATATCAAAAAGATTTAGCAACTGTCAAAAAAGCAAATGAAGATAGCCAACAGGATTATCAAAATAAACTTTCAGCTTACCAGACAGAATTAGCTCGAGTACAAAAAGCTAATGCGGAAGCTAAAGAGGCTTATGATAAAGCAGTAAAGGAAAATACTGCAAAAAATGCAGCACTTCAAGCTGAAAATGAAGCGATTAAACAACGTAATGAAACTGCAAAAGCAACTTATGAAGCGGCGATGAAGCAGTATGAAGCAGATCTTGCAGCTATTAAGAAAGCCAAGGAAGATAATGATGCTGCTTATCAAGCTAAATTAGCAGCTTACCAGACAGAATTAGCTCGAGTACAAAAAGCTAATGCGGAAGCTAAAGCAGCCTATGAAAAAGCTGTTGAAGAAAATACAGCTAAAAACAATGCTATCCAAGCTGAAAATGAAGCGATTAAGCAACGTAACGCCACTGCAAAATCGAATTATGACGCAGCGGTGAAGAAATACGAAGCAGATTTGGCGGCAGTTAAGCAAGCAAATGCTACCAATGAAGCAGACTACCAAGCTAAGCTAGCCGAATACCAGACGGAATTAGCTCGCGTTCAAAAAGCTAATGCCGATGCAAAAGCAACTTACGAGAAGGCAGTTGAAGACAACAAGGCAAAAAATGCAGCGCTCCAAGCTGAAAACGAAGAAATCAAGCAACGCAATGCCGCCGCAAAAGCTGAATACGAAGCTAAAGTTGCGAAATATGAAGCAGATCTTGCCAAATATAAAAAAGAGTTGGCTGAGTATCCAGCTAAATTAAAGGCTTATGAAGATGAGCAGGCCCAAATTAAGGCAGCGCTTGTAGAACTTGAAAAGAATAAAGATCAAGATGGTTACTTATCTAAGCCATCTGCTCAGAGCTTGGTTTATGATTTAGAACCGAATGCCCAACTTGACCTCAAAACAGAAGGAAAACTTCTCACTGCAGCAGCAGTTGATGAAGCCTTTAAGAAAGACACAGTCCAATATGGCAAGAAAAATCTTCAGTTAGACAATCTAAATGTCAAGAACTTGGAAAACGGTGCTACCGCTTCTTCGGTGGAATTGTATGGTAATATTGGAGACAAATCTGACTGGACCACCAATGTAGGGAATAAAACAGAAGTTAAATGGGGCTCTGTTCTTCTAGAACGTGGGCAAAGCGTAACTGCAACTTATACCAACCTTCAAAATTCATACTACAATGGTAAAAAGATTTCCAAGATTGTTTACAAATATACTGTAGATCCTTCTTCTCAATTTAAAAATCCTAGTGGAAAAGTTTGGTTGGGAATCTTTAGTGACCCAACTTTGGGTGTCTTTGCTTCTGCTTACACTGGTGATGTTGAAAAAGGGACTTCAATTTTCATTAAAAATGAATTTACCTTCTATGATGAAAATGACCAACCAATTAATTTTGACAATGCCCTTCTTTCAGTAGCATCTCTAAATAGAGAAAATAATTCTATTGAGATGGCCAAGGATTACACTGGTAACTTTATTAAAATTTCCGGTTCATCTGTTGGAGAAAAAGACGGAAAGATTTATGCCACAGAAACCTTGAACTTTAAAAAAGACCAAGGTGGATCTCGTTGGACTATGTATCCAAATGGTCAACCTGGTTCAGGTTGGGATTCATCAGATGCTCCAAACTCTTGGTATGGTGCAGGAGCAATCAGCATGTCTGGTTCAACTAACCGTGTTACTGTTGGTGCCATTTCTGCGACCCTAGTAGTTCCTTCTGATCCAGTTATGGCGGTTGATACAGGTAAAAGACCAAACATCTGGTACTCACTCAATGGTAAGATTCGTGCCGTCAACGTTCCGAAAATTACTAAGGAAAAACCAACTCCGCCAGTAGAACCAACTGCACCACAAGCTCCAACTTATGAAGTAGAGAAACCACTGGAACCAGCTCCAGTAGTACCAAACTACGAAAATGAGCCAACTCCACCGGTAAAAACTCCAGATCAACCGGAGCCATCAAAACCAGAAGAGCCAACATATGAGACAGAAAAACCATTGGAACCGGCTCCAGTAGCACCAAGCTACGAAAATGAGCCAACTCCGCCGGTAAAAACTCCAGATCAACCAGAGCCATCAAAACCAGAAGAGCCAAACTATGATCCATTGCCAACTCCGCCGCTAGCACCAACTCCTAAGCAGTTGCCAACACCGCCAGCGGTGCCAACAGTTCACTTCCATTACAATCGTCTTTTTGCACAACCTCAGATTAATAAAGAAATTAAAAATGAGGATGGAGTAGATATCGATCGTACTCTCGTTGCTAAGCAGTCTGTAGTGAAGTTTGAGTTGAAAACAGAAGCGTTGACAGCTGGTCGTCCAAAAACAACTTCATTTGTATTGGTAGATCCACTTCCAACTGGCTATCAGTTTGATTTGGAAGCAACCAAGGCTGCAAGCAAAGGTTTTGAAACAAGCTATGATAAAGCTAGTCACACTGTAACCTTTAAGGCTACTGAGGAGACCTTGGTTGCTTTCAATGCGGATTTGACAAAATCCTTTGAGACTCTATATCCAACTGTTGTTGGTCGTGTCTTGAATGATGGGGCGACTTATACAAATAACTTTACATTGACAGTCAACGATGCCTACGGTGTCAAGTCAAACATTGTTCGTGTAACGACTCCAGGTAAACCAAATGATCCTGACAATCCAAATAACAACTACATCAAGCCTTTGAAAGTTAATAAGAACAAGCAAGGTGTGAATATTGATGGCAAAGAAGTTCTAGCTGGTTCAACGAACTACTATGAACTCACATGGGATTTGGACCAATACAAAGGAGATAAATCTTCTAAAGAAGCGATTCAAAATGGTTTCTACTATGTGGATGATTATCCAGAAGAAGCCTTAACCCTTCAACCAGAATTGGTTAAGATTCGTGATCTAGAGGGCAATCTTGTATCAGGTATCAGTGTTCAACAGTTTGATAGTTTAGAAGCTGCTCCTAAGAAAGTTCAGGACTTGTTGAAGAAAGCAAACATCACTGTTAAAGGTGCTTTCCAACTCTTCTCTGCTGATAATCCAGCCGAATTCTACAAGAACTATGTGGCAGCAGGAAAATCATTGCTAATCACAGATCCGATGACAGTTAAACCTGAATTTGGTCAAACGGGTGGTAAGTATGAAAACAAAGCCTACCAAATTGATTTTGGAAATGGCTATGCTACAGAAGTAGTTGTCAACAACGTACCGAAAATCACACCGAAAAAAGATGTGACAATCAGTATGGATCCAAGCAGTGACAATATTGATGGCCAAACTATTCCGTTGAACCAGTACTTCAATTATCGTTTAATCGGTGGTTTGATTCCACAAAATCATTCTGAGGACTTAAATGACTATAGTTTTGTAGATGATTATGACCAAAAAGGTGATCAATACACTGGAAACTATAAAGTTCTTGCCAAGGTTGATATCCGATTGAAAGACGGCCGTGTTATTAAGGCTGGGACAGATTTAACAGCTGAAACACAAGTTGAACATGATCAAGATAAGGGAATGATTACCATTCGCTTCAAGGAAGAATTCCTTCAAGAGATTCAGTTGGATTCTCCATTCCAGGCTGAGACTTATATTCAAATGAAACGAATTGCTGTCGGAACCTTTGAAAATACCTATGTAAATACTGTGAACAAAGTTGCTTATGCTTCAAATACAGTTCGCACGACAACGCCAGAACCTAAGAAACCAGAGGAGCCAACAACTCCTAATCCTAATCCAAATCCAAAAGGTAACCCTACTCTACCTCAAACAGGTACAAATGATTCAAGCTACATGCCGTATCTTGGTCTTGCAGCTTTAGTAGGAGTTTTAGGACTTGGTCAGTTGAAGCGTAAAGAAGACGAAAGCAAGTAAGCTCTGACAGTTAAATAGAAAAGAGGGACTCTGTTTCCTCTTTTTTATAGCCTTAAATTAAAAACGTTTCCTATTGATTTTCACTCATAAAATCAACTAATTTATGTTAAAATGGTAGTAGAAAGTTGAGATTATGAGTTATTTTAAAAAATATAAATTTGATAAGTCACAGTTCAAGCTTGGTATGCGAACCTTCAAAACAGGGATTGCCGTATTTATAGTTCTCTTGATTTTTGGTTTTTTTGGCTGGAAGGGCCTTCAAATTGGAGCATTGACAGCGGTCTTCAGTCTACGAGAGAGCTTTGATAAGAGTGTCCATTTTGGAACTTCGCGTATCTTAGGAAATAGCATTGGCGGTTTTTACGCCCTTGTCTTTTTCCTCTTAAACACTTTATTTCATGGAGCCTTTTGGGTAACCCTACTAGTTGTTCCGATTTGCACCATGTTAACCATTATGACAAATGTTGCCATGAACAACAAGGCAGGAGTTATCGGTGGTGTAGCGGCTATGTTAATCATTACCCTATCAATACCAAGTGGAGAAACATTTTTGTACGTGTTTGCGCGCGTATTTGAAACATTTATGGGAGTTTTTGTCGCAATCCTTGTGAATTATGATATTGAGCAACTGAAACTCTTTTGGGAGAAAAAAAGAAAATAATGTTACATTTTATGACATTATTCGTTGACGTATGTCTTTTTTTAGACTATAATAGACAGGAAGAAGGAAATTGTAAATGAAGGAAAGAGAATTTCGCCGAAATATGGCTGTTTTTCCTATCGGCAGTGTTATGAAATTGACCGATCTCTCGGCGCGTCAGATTCGTTATTATGAAGATCAAGAGTTGATCAAACCTGATCGAAACGAAGGGAACCGTCGCATGTATTCTTTGAATGACATGGATCGATTGCTTGAGATCAAAGATTATATCTCTGAAGGTTTCAATATCGCTGCCATTAAGAAAAAATATGCTGAACGCGAGGCGAAGTCCAAGAAAGCCGTGAGTCAGACGGAAGTGCGTCGTGCACTTCACAATGAACTCCTCCAGCAGGGGCGCTTTGCTTCAGTACGGTCACCCTTTGGTCGCGGTTAGGCAATCGCAAGTAGTCATATATTAAGGAGAAAACCCATGCCAATCACAGCTGCAGATATTCGTCGTGAAGTCAAGGAAAAAAATGTTACCTTTATCCGTCTCATGTTTTCAGATATTCTGGGAACCATGAAAAACGTCGAAATTCCTGCTACAGATGAACAGTTAGATAAGGTCTTGTCAAACAAAGCCATGTTTGATGGCTCTTCTATTGAAGGTTTTGTACGTATCAATGAGTCAGATATGTACTTGTATCCAGACTTGGACACATGGACAGTCTTCCCTTGGGGAGATGAAAATGGAAGTGTTGCAGGTCTGATCTGTGATGTCTATACAACAGAAGGCGAACCTTTTGCAGGTGATCCACGTGGCAACCTCAAGCGTGCACTTCGTCATATGGAAGAAGTAGGATTCAAATCCTTCAACCTTGGGCCAGAACCAGAATTCTTCCTCTTTAAGCTGGATGAAAATGGCGATCCAACTCTTGAGGTAAATGACAAGGGTGGCTACTTCGACTTGGCGCCTACAGACCTTGCGGACAATACACGTCGTGAAATCGTGAATGTCTTGACCAAAATGGGATTTGAAGTAGAAGCGAGTCACCACGAGGTTGCGGTTGGACAACATGAAATTGACTTCAAGTATGATGAAGTCCTCCGTGCCTGTGATAAGATTCAAATCTTTAAACTCGTAGTAAAAACCATTGCTCGCAAACACGGTCTTTACGCAACCTTTATGGCGAAACCAAAATTTGGTATCGCTGGATCAGGTATGCACTGTAATATGTCCTTGTTTGATGCAGAAGGAAATAATGCCTTCTTTGATCCAAATGATCCAAAAGGAATGCAGTTGTCTGAAACGGCCTACCATTTCCTTGGTGGTTTGATTAAGCATGCCTATAACTATACTGCTATCATGAACCCAACAGTTAACTCATACAAACGTTTGGTTCCTGGTTATGAAGCGCCTGTTTACATTGCTTGGGCTGGTCGTAATCGTTCGCCACTTGTGCGCGTGCCTGCTTCACGTGGTATGGGAACTCGTCTTGAGTTGCGTTCAGTGGACCCAATGGCAAACCCATACATCGCTATGGCGGTTCTTTTGGAAGTTGGTTTGCATGGTATTGAAAACAAAATCGAAGCACCAGCTCCTATTGAAGAAAATATCTACATCATGACAGCAGAAGAGCGTAAGGAAGCTGGGATTACCGATCTTCCATCAACTCTTCATAACGCCTTGAAAGCTTTGACAGAAGATGAAGTGGTTAAGGCAGCCCTAGGTGAACACATCTACACTAGCTTCCTTGAAGCTAAACGTATCGAGTGGGCTAGCTATGCAACCTTTGTGTCACAATGGGAAGTTGATAATTACCTTGATCTTTACTAATACTAATATAGAAGAAAGATTGCCTTAGGGTGATCTTTTTTTGCATTTTATATCGATCTGTGATATATTTTATATAACGAAGTGCGATATATCGAATTAAATAGGAGGTGTGGTTAAATGGAATTAACAGATAAGATTAGACGTGTTTACCTTCCCATGACTGAAACGGGTTTTTATATCTTGTTTTGTCTACAGAAGGAGAACCATGGATATGGTATTACACAAAAGGTCAAGGAGATGACAGATTCGCAAGTTTCGATTAGTCCAGGGACCATGTATGGGACCTTGTCAAAGATGGAAAAGGATGGCTTGATTTTCTTTGTCCGAGAAGAGGAAAAACGGAAAATTTATCAGATAACAGATTTGGGACGCAAAGTCTTAGATATTGAATTGAAACGTATTGAACGACTTTACAGAAATAGTCGGGAGGAAGGATGATGGAAAAGAAAAGTGTTTACCGAATTTTTACCATTGCGGATTATGATAGGGAGGTTCTATACTTTAGAGAAATGCATGCCAAGGGCTGGAAACTTAGGAAAGTAAGCTATTCTATCTTGTTGTTTGCAGTTAAGTATACCTTTGAAAAGTGTCAACCTGAGCAGGTGTCTTATCAGTTGGACTTTTATCCTATGAAAAAATCAGAGAGAGCCTCCTATTTACAATTATTTAAAGACTGTGGTTGGGAGCATATTACAGACTTTAATGGTTTTTCCTACTTTAGAAAATCACATTCTGAGATTGAATCGAATGCAGAGTTTGAAATTTATAATGATGCTACCGGGAAGTTGGATATGGTTCATCGGATTTTAAGACTGCGGTTGCTTCCTGTTTTGTTTTTCTTGTCAATGCTGATTCCGTTGTTCTTAAAGTTGCTCAGTGAAAGAGACGTTTTTAGCGGGCTAGTGTTTTTGCTTACTATCATAGATTGTGTTTTATTGTTGGTTCTTGCGATTCAGATTTCTTATATTTGTTGGAGATTGTTTCAAAAGTGGAAAGAATTATCTAATAAATAACACCAGGCATATTTTCTAATTTTGGGGTAAGACAATGAATAGCAAGGTAAAATTTCGGATTTTTACAATAGTTGATTTGGACAAGGAAGAAGAATATTTACATGAGATGCAATTGAAAGGTTGGAGATATAGAACTAATCGTTTTGGTTTTTTCTATTTTGAACAATGCCAACCAGATGATGTCATCTATCATATCTATGATTCTAGATTTCTTAAAAAGTATAAGCATGAACTACAAGATTTTAGAAATAGCGGTTGGGAATTGATAGAAACAGGTTTTTGTTCAATTCTTCGTAAACCAGCTTCTGATATACTTTCAGAAGAGAAAGTCTATATGAGTAAGGGTCTTGGATGGAAAGTTATGCGGTCTAGACTTCGTTCCTGTATGGCTACTCTCTCAGGTGGTCTTGTTGTTTGCATGAGTTTGTATCGAGAAAACTTGTCTCAGTCTTTCTTTATTATTTTCGTTTTATACGCTTGCTTAATTTCTTATCTAATCTATGGTTTTTTCAGACTTAAAAGGAAATACCAAGTAGATGAAAAATAAGTTTCTAGGTCTTCAGACTGATTTTTAGCACTCTTGACAAAAGAGTGCTAATTTTTTGAGTTTTTGTCTTGACATTCTCTTCTAAGGGTGTATAATAGAATCATGAGTTAGCACTCGGATGTATGGAGTGCTAAGCGATCGGACAGAGAGGAGTGATGAGATGGTTACAGAGCGTCAGCAGGATATTTTAAATCTGATTATTGACATCTTTACCAAAACGCACGAACCTGTCGGATCCAAGGCGCTACAAGAGTCTATTAATTCTAGTAGTGCTACCATTCGTAATGATATGGCGGCTCTAGAGAAGCAGGGTTTGCTTGAGAAGGCTCATACCTCAAGCGGTCGGATGCCAAGTGTTGCTGGTTTTCAGTACTATGTGAAACACTCGCTGGCTTTTGACAGACTGGCTGAGAATGAGGTTTATGAGATTGTCAAAGCCTTTGATCAGGAATTCTTCAAATTGGAGGATATTCTGCAAGAAGCTGCTAATCTACTGGCAGACCTGAGTGACTGCACGGTAGTAGCACTGGATGTTGAACCGAGCAAGCAACGGTTGACAGCCTTTGATATCGTTGTTTTGGGGCAACATACAGCTTTGGCAGTATTTACCCTAGACGAGTCCCGAACGGTTACCAGTCAATTTCTGATTCCAAGGAACTTCTTGCAGGAAGATTTGCTGAAACTGAAGAGCATCATTCAGGAACGTTTCTTAGGACACACTGTTCTAGATATTCACTACAAGATTCGGACGGAGATTCCGCAGATTATCCAGCGTTACTTTACAACAACGGACAATGTCATGGATCTCTTTGAACATATTTTTAAAGAAATGTTCAACGAAAACATTGTAGTATCTGGCAAGGTCAATCTCTTAAATTTTGCCAATCTAGCGGCCTATCAGTTCTTTGACCAGCCACAAAAGGTGGCTCTAGAGATTCGTGAAGGTCTGCATGAAGATCAGATGCAAAATGTCCGTATTGCGGACAGTCAAGAATCCTGTCTAGCTGATCTAGCAGTGATTAGCAGTAAATTCCTCATTCCTTATCGGGGTTTTGGAATTCTAGCAATTATCGGTCCGGTCAATCTGGACTACCAGCAATTGGTCAATCAAGTCAATGTTGTCAATCGTGTTTTAACTATGAAGTTGACAGATTTTTACCGCTATCTCAGTAGCAATCATTACGAAGTACATTAAGATTGAAATCATTAAAGGAGGCGAAAATGGCCCAAGATAAAAAAAACGAAGAAATGAAAGAAGAGGAAGTTGTGGAAACAACTGAAGAAACAACTCCTGAAAAGTCAGAGTTGGACTTGGCAAATGAACGTGCGGATGAGTTCGAAAACAAATACCTTCGCGCTCATGCAGAAATGCAAAATATCCAACGCCGTGCCAATGAAGAACGTCAAAACTTGCAACGTTATCGTAGCCAGGACTTGGCGAAAGCAATCTTACCATCACTTGACAACCTTGAGCGTGCACTCGCAGTTGAAGGTTTGACAGACGATGTCAAAAAAGGACTAGAGATGGTGCAAGAAAGCTTGATTCACGCTTTGAAAGACGAAGGAATCGAAGAAATCGCAGCTGACGGCGAATTTGACCATAACTATCACATGGCCATCCAAACTCTCCCAGCAGAGGATGAACACCCCGCAGACACTATAGCACAAGTCTTCCAAAAAGGCTACAAACTCCATGACCGCATCTTACGCCCAGCCATGGTGGTGGTTTATAACTAAGATACAAAGCCCGTAAAAAGCTCACAGTAAAAATAGGAGATTGACGAAGTGTTCGATGAACACAAGAAAATCTATCTTTTTTACCCAGAGCTTAGGGCGTGTTCGATTAGGCAATTCTGACGGTAGCTAAAGCAACTCGTCAGAAAACGGCAATCGCTATGGCGTTTGCCTAGCCTCCTTACTAACTCGTCGTCGAAATAATATCGATTTCGACTCCTCGTGTCGTAACATAATAGGAAACTTGTCCGAAACGACAGAAAACTATGAAAGAAAGATAAAAAGCAAGCCGGAGGCTTGCAGGGACGATATTTCCCGCTGTGGTGAAAGTTTCAGTAGCTTGTGCTACTGAAACAGGGGATTTTTGAGACAATAGGCTCAAAAATAAGTGATGAAATCCCAAAGGGAGTTGCTCACGTCCCCACCACTTAAGGGGAATATTAAGAAAAGTCAAAAATAGAATATAAATTTAAGGAGAAAAAACACATGTCTAAAATTATCGGTATTGACTTAGGTACAACAAACTCAGCAGTTGCAGTTCTTGAAGGAACTGAAAGCAAAATCATCGCAAATCCAGAAGGAAACCGTACAACTCCATCTGTAGTATCATTCAAAAACGGTGAAATCATCGTTGGTGATGCTGCAAAACGTCAAGCAGTCACAAACCCAGATACAGTCATCTCTATCAAATCTAAGATGGGTACTTCTGAAAAGGTTTCTGCTAACGGTAAAGAATACACTCCACAAGAAATCTCAGCGATGATTCTTCAATACTTGAAAGGTTACGCTGAAGATTACCTTGGTGAAAAAGTAACTAAAGCAGTTATCACAGTTCCAGCTTACTTTAACGATGCACAACGTCAAGCAACTAAAGACGCTGGTAAAATCGCTGGTCTTGAAGTAGAACGTATCGTCAACGAACCAACAGCAGCGGCCCTTGCTTACGGTTTGGACAAGACTGACAAAGAAGAAAAAATCTTGGTATTCGACCTTGGTGGTGGTACATTCGACGTATCTATCCTTGAATTGGGTGACGGTGTCTTCGATGTATTGTCAACTGCAGGGGACAACAAACTCGGTGGTGACGACTTTGACCAAAAAATCATCGACCACTTAGTAACAGAATTCAAGAAAGAAAACGGTATCGACTTGTCAAACGACAAGATGGCTCTTCAACGTTTGAAAGACGCAGCTGAAAAAGCTAAGAAAGACCTTTCTGGTGTAACTTCAACACAAATCAGCTTGCCATTTATCACTGCTGGTGAAGCTGGACCTCTTCACTTGGAAATGACTTTGACTCGTGCGAAATTTGACGATTTGACTCGTGACCTTGTAGAGCGTACGAAAATTCCAGTTCGTCAAGCCCTTTCTGATGCAGGTTTGAGCTTGTCAGAAATCGATGAAGTTATCCTTGTTGGTGGTTCAACTCGTATCCCTGCCGTTGTTGAAGCTGTTAAATCTGAAACTGGTAAAGAACCAAACAAATCAGTAAACCCTGACGAAGTAGTTGCTATGGGTGCGGCTATCCAAGGTGGTGTGATCACTGGTGATGTGAAAGACGTTGTTCTTCTTGACGTAACACCATTGTCACTTGGTATCGAAACAATGGGTGGCGTCTTTACAAAACTCATCGACCGTAACACAACAATTCCAACATCTAAATCACAAGTCTTCTCAACTGCGGCAGACAACCAACCAGCCGTTGATATCCACGTTCTTCAAGGGGAACGCCCAATGGCAGCAGATAACAAGACTCTTGGACGTTTCCAATTGACAGATATTCCAGCTGCACCTCGTGGAATTCCTCAAATCGAAGTAACATTTGACATCGACAAAAACGGTATCGTATCTGTTAAGGCTAAAGACCTTGGAACTCAAAAAGAACAAACTATTGTTATCCAATCCAACTCAGGTTTGACAGACGAAGAAATCGACCGCATGATGAAAGATGCTGAAGCGAATGCTGAAGCAGATAAGAAACGTAAGGAAGAAGTTGACCTTCGTAACGAAGTAGACCAAGCAATCTTTGCGACTGAAAAGACACTCAAGGAAACTGAAGGCAAAGGCTTCGATGCAGAACGTGATGCTGCCCAAGCTGCCCTTGATGAGCTTAAGAAAGCCCAAGAAGACAACAACTTGGACGAAATGAAAGCAAAACTCGAAGCGTTGAACGAAAATGCTCAAGGACTTGCTGTTAAACTCTACGAACAAGCCGCAGCAGCCCAACAAGCTCAAGCAGGAGCAGAAGGCGCACAAGCAACAGGAAACGCAGGCGATGACGTCGTAGACGGAGAGTTTACGGAGAAATAAAATAGTCCAGTGGACTATTTTATCCCGAGCTTGAAAATCGGAGAGCGAGGTCGTTAAGAATGAGGAATCACTAAAGTGATTGTCATTCTACTGCAATCGCTATGGCGACTTGCTAAAAGCCTTACTAGTTCAAAAACAAAGTATAATCGACTTTGTTTTTGAACGTCGTAATGATAGGAAGAAATCCAGAGGTTGCAACCCAGCCTCTGTTTTTCGGTAAAATAGAGGATGTT
Source organism: Streptococcus oralis SK610 (assembly GCF_000257455.1). Lineage (GTDB taxonomy): Bacteria > Bacillota > Bacilli > Lactobacillales > Streptococcaceae > Streptococcus > Streptococcus oralis_CB. The sequence continues at coordinate 34,023 of NZ_AJKQ01000001.1, read as the reverse complement.
GCATATGAAAAAAGTACTTTGTATCATTTATCCTAATTTTTCTCTTTATGAGCTCACCACTTTAACGAGTACTTTAGCTCTGTCTTTTGATATAACGATTGATTATGTAGCTTCTGAGCATACGATAGTGGTCTCTGAGGATGGTTTGCCCTGTCAACCAGCGAAAACATTGGATCAAATCCATATAGAAGAGTATTCTTGTGTAATTTTGCCCGGAATGGTTAACATTGGACCTGCTCTAAAGGATGAGAAATTGATTTCATTTTTGAGGGATCTTGGTGAGCAAGATATCCTAATTGCAGCCATTTCTTCAGCACCTCTTTTATTAGCGAAGGCAGGTCTGTTGAAGGACACGAAATTTACAGGTGGAATTTGGCAAAACTTCTTTGACTATTTTGAATTTCTTCCACGTGAGAATTTCCAACCGAAAGTTCTTGTGCAAGATAAACAAATCATTACGGCTATCGGTTTTGCGCATCAAGAGTTTGCAAGAAAAGTGATTCTAAGTTTAGGGCTGGCAGAGAATACGGACAACTATTTTAAAGAACAAAACGAGTATGCAGAAGAGAATTTGATATTCACTCTATCAGATGAAGAGTTTGATCAAGTGAAGCAGAGTATAGAAAACAGCCTCTAAAGTTTTACATGAAAATTATAGAAAGGAACAAAGAGTGTTTGGGAAATTGTAGCCGAGCTCTGAAGTTTCTTACTCAATATGAAAGAAAGGAATTGAACCCGACCTAAATCGTGGTTTGATTCACAATATCAATAGAAAGGAACAAAGGTGTTCGCAACTGAACACGGGCTACGGACTGTGCCAAAAAGATAGTTTTTTCTAGAACGCACGCGTCCGTCGTTAAAACTCCTATTTTGGCTGTGTCCGTTTGACGCCCTTTGTATCTTGAATTATGAACAATACTGAATTTTATGATCGTCTGGGGGTGTCAAAAAACGCTTCGGCAGACGAGATCAAAAAGGCTTATCGTAAGCTTTCTAAAAAATATCACCCAGATATCAACAAGGAGCCTGGCGCTGAGGAAAAATACAAGGAAGTTCAAGAAGCCTATGAGACTTTGAGTGATGACCAAAAACGTGCAGCCTACGACCAATATGGTGCTGCGGGTGCCAACGGTGGCTTTGGTGGTGCTGGTGGTTTCGGTGGCTTTGACGGAGCAGGTGGCTTCGGTGGTTTTGAAGATATCTTCTCAAGTTTTTTCGGAGGAGGCGGAGCTTCGCGCAATCCAAACGCTCCTCGTCAAGGGGATGATCTCCAATACCGTGTGAATTTGACTTTTGAAGAAGCCATCTTCGGAACGGAAAAAGAAGTGAAATACAACCGTGAAGCCAGCTGTCGTACCTGTAACGGATCTGGTGCTAAGCCAGGAACAAGTCCAGTCACTTGTGGACGCTGTCATGGCGCTGGTGTCATTAACGTTGATACGCAGACTCCTCTTGGTATGATGCGTCGCCAAGTAACCTGTGATGTCTGTCATGGTCGCGGAAAAGAAATCAAGGATCCATGTACAACTTGTCATGGAACAGGTCATGAAAAACAAGCTCATAGCGTACATGTGAAAATTCCTGCTGGTGTGGAAACTGGTCAACAAATTCGCCTAGCTGGTCAAGGTGAAGCAGGCTTTAACGGTGGGCCTTATGGTGACTTGTATGTAGTAGTTTCTGTGGAAGCTAGCGACAAGTTTGAACGTGAAGGAACCACTATTTTCTACAAGTTAAATCTTAATATCGTCCAAGCTGCTCTTGGAGATACTGTTGAAATTCCAACCGTGCATGGAGATGTTGAATTGGTTATCCCAGAAGGAACTCAGACTGGCAAGAAATTCCGTCTACGTGGCAAGGGAGCACCGAGCCTTCGTGGCGGTGCGGTTGGTGACCAATACGTTACTGTCAATGTCGTGACTCCGACAGGTTTGAACGACCGTCAAAAAGCAGCGCTTAAAGAATTCGCAGCTGCAGGTGACTTGAAAGTCAATCCGAAGAAAAAAGGCTTCTTTGACCATATAAAAGATGCCTTTGAAGGTGAATAAAGTAAAAAGAGCCGTCGGGCTCTTTTTACTTATCCTCAAGCTCCTGTGTTTCTTTTATCACAGCTAGTCTGGTTTGGAAATCTTTTTCCAAGACTTTAAATTTATAGGTTAAATCTTTTTGGTATTCCTTGATAAGGGCTTTTTGTTGGTCGATGATTTGTAGGCTGTTTTGGATGATATCCAAATCATCCTTGATAGCTTCGACGCGATCAGTTGTATCTAGCACTTCATCCTGAATGGCTTGGCGATTTTTCACGACAAAATAACTTCCAGCTGCAGCTCCTGCGAATAGCAGTAGATTTGATAGTTTCATGGCATCTCCTTAAGCGTTTTTAATGGTTTCAGCGACTTGGGCAAGTTTGTCAAAGTCTGGTTCGTGAGCGATAAAGTCAATCTTGAGGTCATCTTCTGCACCGTAGCGAGGTACGAGATGCACGTGAGTATGAAAGACTGTTTGACCAGCAACTTCCTCACAGTTGGCGATGATATTCATTCCGGCAGCCTTGGTAGCCTTCATGACTTTTTGAGCCACTGTTGGCACTGAGGCAAAGAGTTGGCTAGCGCTGGTAGCATCCATCTCCAAAAGATTACGGTAGTGCTCTTTTGGCACTACTAAGGTATGTCCATGTGTTACTTGAGAGATATCAAGGAAGGCAAGAACCTGCTCATCCTCGTATACTTTTGAAGCAGGAATCTCCCCTGCGATAATCTTACAAAAAATGCAATCTGACATAAAATCCACCTCTACTGTATTGAATTTTGATATAATATAGCTACATTATACCAGATTCGGAGAAAATATGTTAGAAATTAAAAACCTGACAGGAGGCTATGTTCACGTTCCTGTCTTGAAAGATGTGTCCTTTACCGTTGAAAGTGGGCAGCTGGTCGGTTTGATTGGTCTCAATGGTGCTGGGAAATCAACGACTATCAATGAGATTATCGGTCTGTTGACACCTTACAGTGGAGAAATCAAGATTAATGGTTTGACCCTGCGAGAAGATGCGACTAGCTATCGCAAGCAGATTGGCTACATCCCAGAAACGCCTAGCTTGTATGAAGAGCTGACTCTCAGAGAGCATATCGAAACGGTGGCTATGGCTTACGGTATTGAACAAAATGTGGCTTTTGAGCGAGTAGAATCTTTGTTAAAAATGTTTCGTTTGGATCAAAAATTAGATTGGTTTCCTGTGCATTTCTCCAAAGGGATGAAGCAGAAGGTCATGATTATCTGTGCCTTTGTGGTAGATCCTAGCCTCTTTATCGTGGATGAGCCTTTCCTTGGGCTCGATCCGCTGGCTATTTCTGACTTGATTCAGCTTTTGGAAGTAGAAAAGCAAAAAGGCAAGTCTATCCTCATGAGTACCCACGTGCTGGACTCGGCGGAGAAGATGTGTGACGCCTTTGTCATTCTCCACAAGGGGGAGGTGAGGGCTCAGGGCAACCTCCAGCAACTCCGCGAGGCCTTTGACATGCCAGAGGCTAGCCTGAACGACATTTACTTGGCTCTGACCAAAGAGGAGGAGCTATGACAGACTTGTTCTTAAAGCGAAAGCAGGCTTTTCGTAAGGAATGTGTCGGTTATCTCCGCTATGTTCTCAATGACCACTTTGTCTTGTTCCTGCTGGTTCTCATCGGTTTTCTAGCTTACCAGTACAGTCAACTCTTGCAAGATTTTCCTGAAAATCACTGGCCTATCCTCTTGTTTTTGGGGATTGTATCTTCCTTGCTTTGGGCTTGGGGAGGAATCGCGACCTACATGGAAGGACCTGACAAGCTCTTTCTCTTAGTCAGTGAAGAAGAGGTTAAGTCTCACCTCAAAGGGCAAACAGTACGCTCACTAGTCTTTTGGCTCTTTGTCCAAACCCTTTTCTTGCTTTTATTTGCGCCCTTATTTTTAGCCATGGGCTATGGTTTTCCAGTCTTTCTCATCTATGTGGTTTTATTGGGAGCTGGGAAATATCTCCTCTTTCGCCAAAAAGCCAGTAAATTTTATACTGAGACTGGACTTGACTGGGACTATGTGATTGCCCAAGAAAGTAAGCGCAAGCAAGTTTTGCTTCGTTTCTTTGCTCTCTTTACTCAGGTCAAGGGCGTTTCAAATAGTGTCAAACGTCGCGCTTATCTGGATTTCATCCTTAAAGCAGTTCAGAAAGTGCCGAGCAAGATTTGGCAAAACCTCTATCTTCGTTCTTATCTGCGAAATGGAGACCTCTTTGCCCTCAGTTTGCGTCTCTTGCTCTTATCCTTGTTAGCTGTGATCTTTATCGAGCAAGCTTGGATTGCGACAGCAGTGGTGGTTCTATTTAATTACCTCTTGCTCTTTCAGTTACTGGCCCTCTATCATGCCTTTGACTACCAGTACTTGACCCAGCTCTTTCCACTAGAAAAAGGGGAGAAAGAAAAGGGATTGAAACAGATTGTGCTTGGTGTGGGAAGTGCAGTTCTCTCGCTGGAATTGCTGGTCGGAGCAGTGGTTTTTCAAGAGAAAATAGCCTTGTTGGCTCTTGTAGGGGCTGGTCTCTTCCTACAATTGTTTTATTTGCCTTACCAACTAAAAAGATTGGTTGACGAATAGACCAAAAACTAGTAGAATAGTAAGGAAACTTTATACGGAGGAAAGAAATGGACTTGGGTGATAATGAGCTAACGCTGACCCCTATCCCTGGGAAGAGTGGCAAAGCTTATATGGGAAGCTACCCTGATGGGAAGCGCGTCTTTGTAAAAATGAACACCTCTCCAATCCTACCTGGCCTAGCCAGAGAACAAATCGCCCCTCAATTACTTTGGACTCGTCGTTTGCCAGATGGCCGTGATATGTGTGCTCAGGAATGGCTGACGGGCAAAATCTTGACCCCTTACGATATGAATCGCAAGCAGATTATCAATATCTTGAACCGCCTTCACCGCTCGCGTCCCTTGATGAAGCAGTTGAGCCGTTTGGGATATACCATGGAAACACCAGTTGATTTGCTACGTTCTTGGCAGCAAGGAGTTCCAGAAATCTTGAAGCAGAACCACTATTTGAACAGTGTGATTGCTGAGCTAGGTAAGACGGTTCCAGGTTTTAGGGAAGACCATGCAACGATTGTGCACGGGGATCTTCGTCATAGTAATTGGATTGAGACAGAGAGTGGACTCGTTTATCTAGTGGATTGGGATTCGGTTCGTCTGACGGATCGTATGTTTGATGTGGCGCATTTGCTATGCCACTACATTCCAGATCATCAGTGGCGCCAATGGTTGAGAGACTACGGCTATAAGTACAATCAGACAGTGTTAGATAAATTGTATTGGTATGGTCAGTATTCTTACTTGAACCAGATTGCCAAATACTGTGAAAATCAAGATTTAGACAATGTAAACCGGGAGATTTATGCCTTGCGTGTCTTCCGTGACAAGTATGGAAAGAAAAGATGAGAGTTAGAAATCGTAAAGGGGCGACGGAGTTACTAGAGGCTAATCCCCAGTATGTGGTCCTCAATCCCTTAGAAGCAAAAGGGAAATGGCGAGACTTGTTTGGAAATGATCATCCTATTCATGTTGAGGTTGGAAGTGGGAAAGGGGCCTTCGTATCCGGAATGGCCAAACAAAACCCTGATATCAACTATATCGGGATTGATATCCAAAAGTCGGTGTTAAGTTATGCCTTGGACAAGGTGCTTGAAGTTGGAGTGCCCAATATCAAATTGCTGTGGGTAGATGGTTCGGATTTGACGGACTACTTTGAAGACGGTGAGATTGATCGTCTCTATCTAAACTTTTCAGATCCATGGCCTAAAAAACGTCATGAAAAACGCCGTCTGACCTACAAGAGTTTCTTGGACACCTTCAAGCGCATCTTGCCTGAGAATGGGGAAATCCATTTCAAGACTGACAATCGTGGTTTGTTTGAGTACAGCTTGGTGAGTTTTTCTCAGTATGGGATGAAACTGAACGGAGTTTGGTTGGACTTACATGCCAGTGATTTTGAAGGCAATGTCATGACGGAATATGAGCAAAAATTCTCCAACAAGGGTCAAGTAATCTACCGAGTTGAGGCAGAATTTTAAAAAATAGCTTGAAAACCAGCCGTTTGAGTGCTTATGCTTTACATAAATTGACAAACGTGCTATACTGATAGTAAGAATATGAGAAAGAGAGGCGGGGAAATATCTTCGCCTCTTGCTTATGAGGAGGTGGACGCAATCGCAACAATCGTAGAATTAGTCAGAGAAGTTGTAGAACCTGTCATCCAAGCGCCTTTCGAGCTCGTGGATATCGAGTATGGAAAGATTGGCAGTGACATGATTCTCAGTATTTTTGTAGATAAACCCGAAGGAATTACCTTGAACGACACGGCAGACTTGACAGAAATCATCAGTCCTGTCCTAGACACCATCAAGCCTGATCCCTTCCCAGAACAATATTTCCTAGAAATCACCAGTCCAGGCTTGGAACGTCCTTTGAAAACCAAGGATGCTGTCGCTGGAGCAGTTGGGAAATACATCCATGTCGGGCTCTACCAAGCCATTGATAAGCAAAAAGTCTTTGAAGGAACTTTGGTATCCTTTGAAGAAGACGAGTTGACCATGGAGTATATGGACAAGACACGTAAGAAAACCGTCCAAATTCCATACAGTTTAGTATCAAAAGCACGTTTAGCAGTAAAATTATAGAAAAGAAAGGATAGCTTTTGAGGATTCAAAAGTAAAAAGAACATGAGTAAAGAAATGCTAGAGGCCTTCCGCATTTTGGAAGAAGACAAGGGAATCAAAAAAGAAGACATCATCGACGCAGTAGTAGAGTCGCTTCGTTCCGCTTATCGCAGACGCTATGGTCAATCTGACAGCGTAGCCATCGACTTCAATGAAAAAACAGGAGACTTTACTGTCTATACTGTCCGTGAAGTTGTTGATGAAGTATTTGATAGCCGTTTGGAAATCAGCTTGAAGGATGCCCTTGCCATTAATTCAGCCTATGAGCTTGGTGACAAAATCAAGTTTGAAGAAGCACCTGCTGAGTTTGGTCGTGTAGCAGCCCAATCTGCTAAACAAACCATCATGGAAAAAATGCGCAAGCAAACACGTGCCATCACTTACAATACTTATAAAGAACATGAACAAGAAATCATGTCTGGTACAGTAGAACGATTTGACAACCGCTTTATCTATGTCAACCTTGGCAGCATCGAAGCCCAATTGTCAAAACAAGACCAAATCCCTGGAGAAGTTTTTGCTTCCCATGACCGTATCGAAGTTTATGTTTACAAGGTTGAAGACAACCCTCGTGGTGTCAATGTCTTTGTTAGTCGTAGCCATCCAGAAATGATCAAACGCTTGATGGAGCAAGAAATTCCAGAAGTCTACGATGGAACTGTCGAAATCATGAGCGTAGCCCGCGAAGCTGGTGACCGTACGAAAGTTGCCGTTCGTAGCCACAATCCAAACGTGGATGCTATCGGGACAATCGTTGGACGTGGTGGTGCCAATATCAAGAAAATCACCAGCAAATTCCACCCAGCTCGTTACGATGCTAAGAGCGACCGCATGATTCCTGTCGAAGAAAACATCGACGTTATCGAGTGGGTAGCAGATCCAGCTGAGTTTATCTACAATGCCATCGCACCGGCAGAGGTTGACCAAGTTATCTTTGATGAAAATGACAGCAAACGTGCCTTGGTCGTTGTACCTGATAACAAACTTTCTCTAGCTATCGGTCGTCGTGGACAAAACGTTCGCTTGGCGGCTCACTTGACGGGTTACCGTATCGATATCAAGTCTGCAAGTGAATTTGAAGCTATGGAAGAAGCAGGTCAAGTGGATTACGCAGCTGCGGATGAATTGACAGAAGAATAAAAGCTGCTAGAGGAGGGAAAGATGAAAACAAGAAAAATCCCTTTGCGCAAGTCTGTTGTCTCTAATGAAGTGATTGATAAACGTGATTTACTCCGTATTGTCAAGAACAAGGAAGGACAGGTCTTTATCGATCCGACAGGCAAGGCCAATGGCCGTGGCGCTTATATCAAGCTAGACAATGCAGAAGCCCTAGAGGCTAAAAAGAAGAAGGTCTTTAACCGCAGCTTTAACATGGAAGTGGAAGAAAGCTTTTATGATGAGTTGATCGCTTATGTTGATCACAAAGTGAAAAGAAGAGAGTTAGGACTTGAATAAGCAAAAGATAAGCAATCTCTTGGGACTTGCTCAACGAGCAGGCCGGATCATATCGGGTGAGGAATTGGTGGTCAAGGCTATCCAAGACCAGAAAGCTAAGCTAGTCTTTCTAGCCCATGATGCTGGTCCCAATCTGACCAAGAAGATTCAAGATAAAAGTGACTATTATCAAGTAGAAGTTATAACCGTGTTTTCAACACTGGAATTAAGCATAGCAGTCGGGAAACCGAGAAAGGTTTTGGCTGTGACAGATGCTGGATTTACAAAGAAAATGAGGTCTCTTATGGAATAGAAGAGGAGGACATGATTTGTCTAAGAAAAGATTGTACGAAATCGCAAAAGAACTTGGAAAAGAAAGTAAAGAAGTTGTAGCGCGTGCAAAAGAGTTGGGCTTGGATGTGAAAAGCCACTCATCGAGCGTGGAAGCTGCTGCTGCTGAACAAATCGCAGCTAGCTTTAAACCTGCACCTGCTCCTAAGGCAGAAGCAAAACCTGCAGCACCAAAAGCAAGTGTAGAAAAGAAAGCAGAAAAGTCTGTTTCGGCTAAACCAGCTGCCGCTAAGGAAGAAAGTAAACCAGCTGCACCTGCAGCTCCTAAGGAAGAAAAAGTAGTGGCCGCAAGACCACAGAGTCGAAACTTCAAGGCGGAGCGTGAGGCGCGTGCCAAAGAGCAGGCAGAACGACGCAAACAAAACAAGGCCAACAACCGTGACCAACAACAAAATGGTAACCGTCAGAAAAATGACGGTCGTAATGGTGGCAAACCTGGTCAAGGAAACCGCGAAAATCGCCGATTCAACGATCAAGGGAAAAAACCACAAGGTCAAGGAAATCGTGGCAATGATCGCCGTCAGCAACAAGACTTCCAGCCCAAGCAAGGTGGTCCACGTGTTGACTTTAAAGCCCGTGCAGCAGCCCTAAAAGCAGAGCAAAATGCAGAGTACGCACGCTCAAGCGAGGAGCGCTTCAAACAATCGCAAGCAGCCAAAGAAGCCTTGGCTCAAGCTAACAAACGCAAGGAGCCAGAGGAAATCTTTGAAGAAGCTGCTAAGCTAGCTGAACAAACGCAGCCAGCTATAACAGTAGCTCCTGTAGCGAAAGAAGCGCCAGTGGATACACGTCGTAAAAAACAAGCTCGACCAGACAAAGAACGTGACGATTATGATCACGAAGAAGATGGTCCTAGAAAACAACAAAAGAATCGAAGTAGTCAGAATCAAGTGAGAAATCAAAGAAATAGTAACTGGAATAACAACAAGAAAAATAAAAAAGGGAACAAGCAAAACAACCGTAACCAGACTCCAAAACCTGTTACAGAGCGTAAGTTCCACGAATTGCCAACAGAATTTGAGTATACAGATGGTATGACTGTTGCGGAAATCGCAAAACGTATCAAACGTGAACCAGCTGAAATCGTTAAGAAACTCTTTATGATGGGTGTGATGGCCACACAAAACCAATCCTTAGATGGAGAAACCATCGAACTCCTCATGGTGGATTACGGTATCGAAGCCAAACAAAAGGTTGAAGTGGATAATGCCGACATCGAACGTTTCTTTGTAGAAGATGGCTATCTTAACGAAGATGAATTGGTTGAGCGTCCACCAGTTGTAACCATCATGGGACACGTTGACCATGGTAAAACAACCCTCTTGGATACCCTTCGTAACTCTCGTGTTGCGACAGGTGAAGCAGGTGGTATCACGCAGCATATCGGTGCCTACCAAATCGTGGAAAATGGCAAGAAGATTACCTTCCTTGATACACCAGGACACGCGGCCTTTACCTCTATGCGTGCGCGTGGTGCATCTGTTACCGATATTACTATCTTGGTTGTAGCGGCCGACGACGGGGTTATGCCTCAGACTATCGAAGCCATCAACCACTCAAAAGCGGCAAACGTTCCAATTATCGTAGCCATCAATAAGATTGATAAACCAGGTGCCAACCCAGAACGTGTTATCGGTGAATTGGCTGAACACGGTGTCATGTCAACTGCTTGGGGTGGAGATTCTGAATTTGTTGAAATCTCAGCTAAATTCAACCAAAATATCGAAGAACTCTTGGAAACAGTCCTTCTTGTAGCTGAAATCCAAGAACTCAAAGCAGACCCAACAGTTCGTGCGATCGGTACTGTTATCGAGGCTCGCTTGGACAAAGGAAAAGGTGCGGTCGCAACCCTTCTTGTTCAACAAGGTACCTTGAATGTCCAAGACCCAATCGTTGTCGGAAATACCTTCGGTCGTGTCCGTGCCATGACCAATGACCTTGGTCGTCGTGTTAAGGTTGCAGGTCCATCAACACCAGTTTCTATCACAGGTTTGAACGAAGCGCCAATGGCGGGTGACCACTTTGCCGTTTACGAAGATGAAAAATCTGCGCGTGCGGCCGGTGAAGAACGTGCAAAACGTGCCCTCATGAAACAACGCCAAGCTACCCAACGTGTCAGCCTTGAAAACCTCTTTGATACGCTTAAAGCTGGTGAGCTTAAGTCAGTTAATGTTATCATCAAGGCCGACGTACAAGGTTCTGTTGAAGCCCTTTCTGCCTCACTTCAAAAGATCGATGTAGAAGGTGTCAAAGTCACCATTGTCCACTCGGCAGTCGGTGCTATCAACGAATCTGATGTGACCCTTGCGGAAGCTTCAAATGCCTTTATCATTGGTTTCAACGTACGCCCTACACCACAAGCGCGCCAACAAGCCGAAGCTGACGATGTTGAAATCCGTCTTCACAGCATTATCTATAAGGTTATCGAAGAGATGGAAGAAGCCATGAAAGGGATGCTTGACCCAGAATTTGAAGAAAAAGTTATCGGTGAAGCAGTTATCCGTGAAACCTTTAAGGTATCTAAAGTCGGAACTATCGGTGGATTCATGGTTATCAACGGTAAGGTTACCCGTGATTCTAAAGTCCGTGTTATCCGTGACGGTGTCGTAATCTATGATGGCGAACTCGCAAGCTTGAAACACTACAAAGACGACGTTAAAGAAGTTACAAACGGTCGTGAAGGTGGTCTCATGATCGATGGCTACAATGATATCAAGACTGATGATGTGATTGAGGCATATGTCATGGAAGAAATCAAACGATAATAGAGAAACGATAGCTCATTTGACTCGTTGTCAACAGCGCCTTGATGAACTTTAGTTCTATCAAAGGCTTGTTTCCTAGATTCAAATGGCTCTAGTTCCTCTATCTATTAAAAATAGCTAGGTCTGCTGGCCTAGCTTTTGGTTCAAAGTAGAGAAAGGAATATCATGGCAAATCATTTCCGTACGGATCGTGTGGGCATGGAAATCAAGCGTGAAGTCAATGAGATTTTGCAAAAGAAAGTCCGTGATCCGCGTGTCCAAGGTGTGACCATTACAGATGTTCAGATGCTGGGTGACTTGTCTGTTGCCAAGGTTTACTACACCATTTTGAGTAACCTTGCTTCAGATAATCAAAAAGCTCAAATCGGGCTTGAAAAAGCAACTGGTACCATCAAACGTGAACTTGGTCGCAATTTGAAATTGTACAAAATCCCAGATTTAACCTTCGTCAAAGATGAGTCCATCGAATATGGAAACAAGATTGACGAGATGCTACGCAATCTGGATAAGAACTAAAAAAGAGGGGTGCCCCTCTTTTTTGTTGCCAGAGCATGATCATTGCTATTTGACGATGTATCCATCTGATAAAAATCGGTTTAAAAAATTTGTATATTTCGAATAGTATGATATGATAAAGCTTGATATAAATGAAAAACGGAGAGATATATGGCTAAACAAGATATAGCTATGCAAGTACTGCAACAAGTGGTGAAACTTCCCGTAGTCAAGGTCGATCGAGAAAGATTTTTGGTAGAAAAGTTTTCAAAGGAATTAGACCGTAAGGATATTCCAACTTTGATTGAACAAGGACCGACTTCTTTGTTGCCTCAAGAAAGCTTGGATAGAGTGGCCAAGGCCTGTATTAAAGACAATGTCCTGTTAGCCAGTGGAACTTCGGTTTTGGCAGGTCTACCTGGAGGGATTGTCATGGCGATCACTATCCCGACAGACGTAGCCCAGTTTTATGCTTTTTCATTGAAATTAGCTCAAGAACTAGGGTATATTTACGGATTTGATGATCTTTGGGCATCGCGCAATGAGTTAAGCGAGGAAGCTAAAAACACACTTCTACTGTATCTCGGTGTGATGCTGGGAGTAAATGGCGCAGGTGCCCTGCTTCGATCAGGCGGTGTGACAGTAGCCAAGCAAGTCATAAAAGTAGTGAACAAGAAAGCCTTGACAAAAACTCTTTGGTATCCAATTTTAGAAAAAGTTTTGAAAATTTTTGGTGTCAATCTGACAAAAGGAGGCCTAGCTAAAGGGATGGGGAAAGTGATTCCTATCCTAGGTGGAGTCATTTCTGGTGGCTTAACCTTTGCGACCATGAAACCGATGGGAGAAAGATTGCAACAGGAATTGTCCAAGCTAGTCAACTACAATGAAGTGCAATATCAAAGAGACGTTGATACTATCCGAAAAGAGGTCGAAATCATCGAAGGAGAGTAATATGGGATTCATTAAAATTCTAGCCAAGACTTACGGGAATTACTTTTTCGTGATGCAAAGCGTCAAAGTCCTGAAGAACATGAAAAAAGATGACAATGCTCTAGTAGGTTTCGGGAAAGTACTGCTTGCTGACAAGCTGATGGATGTAGCCCAGTGGCTCGCAAAACCAGATGATAAGGAATAACTTGAAATGAAAGAAACTAGCAGGAATTCCACTGCTAGTTTTTTAATCTCTTCCCATATGGTATAATATAAGCAGTAAAATCATTTTATACTCTTCGAAAATCTCTTCAAACCACGTCAGCTTCACCTTGCCGTACTTAAGTACAGCCTGCGGCTAGCTTCCTAGTTTGCTCTTTGATTTTCATTGAGTATTAGAACATACATGGAGGTCGTCATGGACAATATCATCGATGTGTCAATACCCGTTGCAGAAGTGGTAGACAAGCACCCAGAAGTTTTGGAAATCCTAGTGGAGCTCGGTTTTAAACCACTTGCTAATCCCTTGATGCGCAACACAGTCGGTCGCAAAGTATCGCTGAAGCAGGGTTCTAAACTTGAAGGAACTCCTATGGACAAGATTGTCCGCACGCTAGAAGCGAATGGCTATGAAGTGATTGGATTAGACTAATGGCAGATGAACGGATTCATATCCTACGGGATATTTTACTAGAATTGCACAATGGTGCCTCTCCTGAATCAGTTCAGGAGCGTTTTGATGCGATCTTTACAGGTGTTTCAGCCATCGAGATTTCCCTCATGGAGCACGAGCTGATGAACTCAGACTCAGGTGTCACCTTTGAAGATGTCATGGAACTCTGTGATGTCCATGCTAATCTTTTTAAAAACGCTGTTAAGGGCGTCGAAGTGGAGGATACTGAACACCCTGGCCACCCAGTTCGCGTTTTCAAGGATGAAAATCTGGCTCTCCGTGCAGCTTTGATTCGCATTCGGAGACTGTTGGATACCTATGAGTCTATGGAAGACGAGGAAATGCTTGCAGAGATGCGCAAGGGCTTGGTCCGTCAAATGGGGCTGTTGGGGCAATTTGACATCCACTATCAGCGCAAGGAAGAGCTCTTTTTCCCCATCATGGAGCGTTATGGTCACGATTCACCCCCTAAAGTCATGTGGGGAGTGGATGATCAGATCAGGGAACTCTTTCAGACAGCTCTAACGACAGCCAAATCATTACCAGAAGTGTCGATTAGCACTGTAAAGGAAGCTTTTGAAGCTTTTGCGACAGAGTTTGAAAGTATGATTTTCAAGGAAGAGTCCATCCTCCTCATGATTCTCCTTGAGTCCTTCACCCAAGATGACTGGCTTCAGATTGCGGAGGAGAGCGATGCCTACGGCTATGCCATCATCCGTCCGTCTGAGAAATGGGTGCCAGAACGCCAAAGTTTTGTTGAGGAAAAGAGTGCACTGGAGCCCGTGCAGCTAGACACGGCTGAAGGTCAAGTTCAGCAAGTTATCGATACGCCAGAAGGTCAGTTTACCATTACCTTTACCCCTAAGGAAAAGGAAGCAGTGCTGGACCGTCATAGTCAACAGGCTTTTGGGAATGGCTATCTCTCCGTAGAGCAGGCCAACCTCATCCTCAATCACCTCCCTATGGAGATTACCTTTGTCAATAAAGACGATATTTTCCAGTATTACAATGACAATGCGCCAGCTGATGAGATGATTTTCAAACGGACGCCATCCCAAGTCGGGCGCAATGTTGAACTCTGCCATCCGCCTAAGTACCTAGACAAGGTGAAGGCCGTTATGAAAGGTCTTCGTGAAGGTAAAAAAGACAAGTATGAAATGTGGTTCAAGTCGGAGTCGCGAGGCAAGTTTGTCCACATCACCTATGCTGCGGTACACGATGAAAACGGAGAATTTCAAGGGGTGTTGGAGTATGTTCAGGATATTCAGCCCTACCGAGAGATTGATACGGACTACTTCCGTGGATTAGAATAAGGAGAATCAATGAGTTACGAACAGGAATTTATGAAGGAATTTGAAGCCTGGGTCAATACCCAGATCATGATCAACGACATGGCGCACAAGGAAAGTCAAAAAGTCTACGAAGAAGACCAAGACGAGCGTGCCAAAGATGCCATGATTCGCTACGAGAGTCGTTTGGATGCCTACCAGTTCTTGCTTGGTAAGTTTGAAAATTTCAAGGCAGGCAAGGGATTCCATGACTTGCCAGAAGGCTTGTTTGGTGAGAGAAACTATTAAAATACAGATACTTTCTTGATTTTTTCCCAAAATCTTGATAGAATATCTTTATTAAATCCTTGGCAGAGCAGGGATTTTTTATTGAAAGGATTTTATCATGTCAAAGAAACTCCAACGTAAAAAACAATTGCGAAATAGCCTTCGTCGCTCAGGTGCATTTTCAAGTACGGTGACTAAAGTTGTCGAAGAGACCAAGAAAGTTGTGAAACACGCAGAAAAATCTGCCAGCGAAGCAGGAAAAGTTGTCTCTAAAAAAGTGGAACAAGCAGTAGAAGCGACTAAGGAACAAGCTCAAAAAGTAGCCAATTCTGTAGAAGATTTTGCAGCTACTTTGGGTGGCCTCTCAGTAGATCGTGCTAAGACTTTCTATGATGAAGGCATCAAGTCAGCTGCTGACTTTAAAAACTGGACTGAAAAAGAACTCCTTGCCTTGAAGGGAATTGGTCCAGCTACCATCAAGAAATTAAAAGAGCACGGAATCAGCTTCAAGTAATCTTTCTTGAGCCTTGCATTTCCGAGAAAAACTTGCTACAATAGAGCCAATAGAGGTGTTTTGGATCCCACATTTTACAGAAAGTGGCGGTGCTGAGAAGTCCACAAATGTGTCAAAACTGGTTGCTGATGGATGAAAATGAAATAAAAGTGTCTTTGTATATCCTTCAAAGACAAGAGTTGCGGGCCTTGCCCGAAATTGGGTGGTACCGCGGATAAACACATTCGTCCCTGTCATGTAGATGGCAGGGGCGATTTTTTGTAGAAAGCGAGGTAGAAGGATGACAAGAGCAGAGTTACCAGAACGAATAGAGACCGAGCGTCTGGTCTTGCGAGTCCGTACCGTGGCTGATGTTGTGGATATCTTTGACTATGCCAGTAGGCCAGAAGTTTCCTATCCAGCAGGCTTTCACCCCGTCAAGAGCTTGGAAGATGAGATTTATTATCTGGAGCATATTCTACCCGAGCGTAATGAAAAGAACAATCTCCCAGCGGGCTATGGAATCGTCGCTAAAGGAACCGATAAGGTCATCGGTTCTGTCGATTTTCCCCGTCGCTACGAAAACGATGTGCTGGAGATTGGCTATATCTTACATCCAGACTATTGGGGTCTAGGTTATGTTCCAGAGGCGGCACGTGCCTTGATTGACCTAGCTTTTAAAGAACTGGGTCTTCATAAGATTGAACTGACTTGCTTTGGGTATAACCTTCAAAGTCAACGAGTTGCTGAGAAACTTGGCTTCACTCTAGAAGCTCGCATCCGAGACCGCAAAGATGCCCAAGGCAACCGCTGTGACAGTCTGATATATGGTTTGCTGAAGAGTGAGTGGGAGACTAGAAAGGAAAATAGTCAAAATGAATAAATTAAAAACAATGTTAAAAGTAGAAAAACTCCATCCTAAAGAAAGATATTATGTAACAAAAGTAGATGAGTTTTCTCACGTTGTAAATAGTGGTTTATTTTTATCATCTAAGAAAACAAAGCGTAATATCGCTTATAGTTTAAGATATCTAGAATTTTTGAAAATTCAATTAGATGAACTTGTTTTGGATGATTTAATGAAAAAAATGATATGGAAAAATTTCATTATTACTTCGATATCTGTAATTGAGGTAATAATGCAAGACAGAACTAATAATAATAAATTTGGAGAAAAATTATTAAATGAATTTCGAGAAAAAAATCCATTAAGTCTTAGTGATAATGATTTAGATAAATTGGATGATTTCAGAAAGTTAAGAAACCGAGTACATATTGAAATTAAATATGATGATGATGACACAGATTGGTTCATGTTTGGAGAAAAAGAATATTTGGAAATGAAAAATTTACTGTATAATTTTTTAACAAGTGAAAAAATGTTTAATTCTATGTATACAAAGAACGTAGATTTTTTAAAATCATAAAAGGAGAACACACATGTCTAAACAACTTTCACCTAAATACAATCCAGCCGAGGTTGAGGCTGGTCGTTACCAAAAATGGCTTGACGCTGATGTTTTCAAGCCTTCAGGCGATCAAAAGGCTAAGCCTTATTCGATCGTGATTCCACCACCAAACGTGACTGGTAAACTCCACCTTGGTCACGCTTGGGATACAACTTTGCAAGATATCATCATCCGTCAAAAACGCATGCAAGGCTATGATACGCTTTGGCTTCCAGGGATGGACCACGCTGGGATTGCGACTCAGGCTAAGGTTGAGGAGCGCTTGCGTGGTGAGGGCATTAGCCGTTACGACCTGGGTCGTGAAAAATTCCTGGATAAGGTCTGGGAATGGAAAGACGAGTATGCCACTACTATCAAGGAACAATGGGGCAAGATGGGGCTTTCTGTAGACTATTCTCGCGAGCGTTTCACTCTTGACGAAGGTTTGTCAAAAGCTGTTCGCAAGGTTTTTGTGGACCTTTACAAGAAAGGCTGGATCTATCGTGGTGAGTTTATCATCAACTGGGACCCAGCAGCTCGCACAGCCCTTTCTGATATCGAGGTCATCCACAAGGATGTCGAAGGTGCCTTCTACCACATGAACTACATGCTGGAAGATGGTTCACGCGCCCTTGAAGTTGCGACAACTCGTCCTGAGACCATGTTTGGGGACGTAGCTGTTGCGGTCAATCCAGAAGACCCACGCTACAAGGACTTGATCGGGAAAAACGTTATCCTTCCAATCGCTAATAAATTAATCCCAATCGTTGCCGACGAACATGCCGATCCCGAGTTTGGAACTGGTGTCGTGAAAATCACGCCTGCCCACGATCCAAACGACTTCTTGGTTGGACAACGCCACAACTTGCCGCAAGTCAACGTCATGAACGATGACGGAACCATGAACGAGCTTGCCTTCGAGTTTGCAGGCATGGATCGTTTTGAAGCTCGTAAGGCAGTCGTTGCTAAATTGGAAGAAATCGGTGCCCTCGTTAAAATTGAAAAACGTGTCCACAGTGTTGGTCACTCAGAGCGTACAGGTGTCGTGGTTGAACCACGCTTGTCTACTCAATGGTTTGTCAAGATGGACCAATTGGCGAAAAATGCTATTGCCAACCAAGACACAGAGGACAAGGTAGAATTCTACCCACCTCGTTTCAACGATACCTTCCTCCAATGGATGGAAAATGTCCACGACTGGGTGATCTCTCGTCAGCTCTGGTGGGGTCACCAAATCCCTGCTTGGTACAATGCTGAGGGTGAAATATACGTTGGTGAAGAAGCTCCAGAAGGTGACGGATGGACTCAGGACGAAGACGTCTTGGATACCTGGTTCAGTTCTGCCCTTTGGCCATTCTCTACCATGGGCTGGCCGGATGTCGACTCAGAAGACTTTAAACGTTATTATCCAACATCAACTTTGGTGACTGGTTATGATATTATTCCGTTCTGGGTGTCTCGGATGATTTTCCAAGGTTTGGAATTTACTGGCAAGTCGCCATTCAAAAATGCCTTGATTCATGGTCTCATTCGTGACGAGCAAGGACGCAAGATGTCTAAATCCCTCGGTAACGGGATTGATCCAATGGATGTTATTGATAAGTACGGAACAGATAGCCTTCGTTGGTTCCTTTCAAACGGATCTGCACCAGGGCAAGACGTGCGCTTCTCTTACGAGAAAATGGATGCTTCATGGAACTTCATTAACAAGATCTGGAACATCTCTCGCTATATCCTCATGAACAATGAAGGTTTGACCCTTGAGCAAGCAACTGCCAATGTGGGAAAAGTTGTTAACAAGGAAGCTGGAAATGTCACAGACCGCTGGATTCTCCACAACCTCAATGAAACGATCGGCAAAGTCACTGAAAACTTTGATAAGTTTGAGTTTGGTGTGGCTGGCCACATCCTCTATAACTTTATCTGGGACGAGTTTGCGGACTGGTACGTTGAGTTGACTAAGGAAGTCCTTTATAGTGATAATGAAGAAGAGAAAGTCATCACACGTTCTGTTCTCCTTTATACTTTGGACAAGATCCTTCGACTCCTCCACCCAATCATGCCATTCGTGACAGAGGAAATCTTTGGACAAATCTCAGAAGGCTCTATCGTTACAGCGGAATACCCAACTGTCAACCCAGCTTTTGAAGACCTTGCTGCCCACACAGGTGTCGAAAGTCTTAAAGACTTGATCCGTGCCGTTCGGAATGCGCGTGCGGAAGTTAACGTAGCACCAAGCAAGCCTATCACCATCCTTGTTAAAACTAGCGATAGCGACTTGGAAGCCTTCTTTAACAGCAATGTCAACTACATCAAACGCTTTACAAATCCAGAACACTTGGAAATCGCATCAACCATCCCTGCACCTGAACTCGCTATGTCAAGCGTCATCACAGGAGCAGAAATCTACTTGCCACTGGCAGACCTCTTAAATGTCGAAGAAGAACTAGCTCGTCTCGACAAGGAACTGGCTAAATGGCAAAAAGAACTGGATATGGTTGGTAAGAAGCTCTCTAACGAACGCTTCGTAGCCAATGCCAAACCAGAAGTCGTCCAAAAAGAACGCGACAAACAAGCCGACTACCAAGCGAAATACGATGCGACCGTAGCACGTATTGATGAGATGAAGAAGTTGGTTAAATAAATATAGATCAAGCAGATTCTGAAAATTTATATCAGAATCTGCTTTTTTAGTTGATTTATGGTAAAATTAAGGGTAAAACAAAATGTAATAGGAGGCCGATATGAAAATAAATGCAGTTGATTTATTTTGTGGTGTAGGCGGTCTAACATACGGTATGCAGCAGGCGGGTATCAATGTTGTAGCTGGATACGATATTGATGAAAAAAGCAAATTTGCCTATGAGTACAACAATGATGCTAAATTTATTTTAAAAGATATAAATAAAATTGAAGATGACGAAATTTTGGGATTATATCCGTCAGATACTGACATAAAAGTACTAATTGGTTGTGCTCCATGTCAACCGTTTTCAACATACAGTCATAAATATCAGAATAATGAAAATACAAAAAAGAAGGTAGACCTTCTGGATTGTTTTGGTAGACAAGTTGAACTTGTAAAACCAGATATTGTATCAATGGAAAATGTGCCTCAAATGCAAAAAAAAGAAGTTTTTCATCGTTTTAGGACTCTATTAGAAAAGAATGGCTACAAGGTCACTTACAAGGTGGTATATGCTCCAGACTATGGAGTGCCTCAAACAAGAAAACGATTACTTTTACTTGCGTCAAAATTCGGAGATATTTCGTTAATTGAACCAGAGTTCAATTCAGACACTCACCCTACTCTTAGAGATACTATAGGGAAACTACCTGAAATAAAAGCGGGAGAAACTTCTGAACATGATCCACTACATAGATGTAGAAATTTATCAGATTTAAACTTAAAAAGAATCAGACAATCTAAACCAGGAGGGACATGGAGAGATTGGGATGTGGATCTTCTTTTAGAAGCATATAAAAAAGACAGTGGAAAAACGTTCGGGTCGGTCTATGGTCGATTAGAATGGGATAAACCAGCTAATACTATAACAACCCAGTTCCCTGGAATCGGTAATGGCAGATTTGGTCATCCAGAACAAGATAGAGCTTTAAGTTTACGTGAAGGGGCACTTTTGCAGACTTTTCCATTAAATTATGAGTTTGTTGACCCTAAACAGGGTGGGAATTATCCAATATCCCAAGTAGCGTTACAAATTGGAAATGCAGTACCACCTAAATTAGGTGAGATTATTGGTGAAAGTATTATAAAACATTTGGAGGAATATTATGATTAAGCAAATGAAATTATTTGAAGATGAGGAAAAGCAGAAAAGAATACAAAATCAAATAGATAGTTTACAATATGAACTTAATTATGATACTCGAGATTATCCTATTAGTTTTATTGTTGATTTATATAATAATGAGAATGAAATCTTTTCTCCTGACTATCAACGTAGCGAATTATTATGGAGTCCCAAGCAAAAATCAAGATTTATTGAATCATTGCTACTTGATTATCCGATTCCTCTTCTATTTTTAGCAGATACGGATGAAGGTAGTATGGAAATTGTTGATGGATTGCAAAGAATTTCAACACTATCTGAGTTTTTTTATGGAGATTTAAAATTGGTTGGCCTAAACAAACTTACAGAATTAAATGATTGTACTTTGGATGAAATGCCCAAAAATGAAATCAGACGATTGAAAGCTAGATCTTTAAGGGTAATAGTGTTGAAACATAGTACTCCAGCAAGTGTTCGTAAAGAACTATTTGATAGACTCAACACCAGTTCCTTACGTGCTAATACAAGCGAGGTTCGAGCTGGAAGGGAACTTGATAATCCACTTATGATGTTAATAAAAACTTTAGCTGAAGATGAACTATTTAGGGAGAATACAAATCTTTCCCAAAATAAAATTAATCGGAAAGAAGATATTGAATTAGTAAGTAGATTTTTTGCTTTTAGCAATAATTTAGATAATTATAACGGTTCAGTTATGAATTTTGTTGATGATTATATCCGAGAGGCTGGAAAAAATTGGTCTGATGAAAAAAAATATTTGTTTGAAGATGAGTTTAATAAAACAATGAGATTTGTTTCAGATAATTTTGAGAGAGGTTTTCAAAAAGAAGATCGAAATCATACGCCTCGGGTACGATTTGAGGCGCTTTCAGTTGGAATTAATCTAGCACTAAGAGAATCTCCTCAATTAAATGTCTCCATTGGACAAATAGATAAACTATTGAACAGTGAACACTTAAAAAAATGGACGACTTCCGATGCTGCAAATAATAGAACCAAAGTAATTAGTAGAATACATGGAGTTAGAGACTTTTTATTAAATGGTGACTTTAATGACTGAATATGAAAAATTGAAAATGGAAATAAATCATTTTATCAATGTAATCAGTATTTATGAAAAATCTATAATGGGGATTCCAAATGTGTTGAACAATTTATTTGAAATACAAATAGAAAGCATCTCAGAAGATTTGTTCGAACAAGAATACCGATTGCAGATTAAAAATAGGGATAATTTTGAAGCAATTGTTAAAATTATGAAATCCAATTCTATTTTAATGCTATATAATTTGGTTGAGTCAACTATAAGGGTTTCAATGTTAGATTATTATAGCTGTTTAAACGATAAACAATTGTCTTTTAGCCAAGCTATTGAATCAATACAAAAATTATGGGTTAAAAACCATCTGAATCAAACAAATAGTAATGAGTTAAATCAAAAAGTATTTAATCTGATTTTAAATGTGATAAATAATAATTACAGTGTTGAGATAGAAAGGGAATCGTTTCATCTTTCTGGTAACGCAGATGTCAAGGAGATGAAAAGGATTTTAGAAACACATGGCATTACATATAATAACGATTCGTTTAGAGATTTTGGTGGAGCACTTCTTACCATTAAAAATAAGAGAAATTATTTAGCTCATGGAAATATTTCTTTTGAAGATAATGGAGGACGATTTTCAATTCAAGATATAAATGAATTAAAGGATAAGACTTATCAATGCTTAGATTACTTTATTTCTCTAATAAATTCTGCAATTACTAATCAAGAATTTATGTCGCAAGATTTATAATAATCTCCAAAAAATAAATTAATATTGTTCAATCTTGTAGAAATCACCTTACCACATAAAAAACTCAGTCAATTCATGCTCGTATATCCCCCCCATCAATGCCATCGGTTGGGTAGCAAAGAAATAAAAAGTCCTGCCACTTTCTCCCATTTAACCTTTGACTATTCCGCAAAATTATCGTACAATAAAGAGTACATGATAAAATGAGGTCGGAGTCTGTTCGCTCTGGCGATAGTAGTAAAAATGAGGAGAAACGCTTTGGAATTAGAAGTATTTGCTGGGCAAGAAAAAAGTGAACTATCTATGATTGAGGTAGCGCGTGCTATCTTGGAACTTCGTGGTCGCGATCATGAGATGCATTTTAGTGATCTTGTAAACGAAATTCAAAACTACCTTGGAACATCAAACAGCGACATCCGCGAAGCTTTGCCTTTGTTCTACACAGAGTTGAACTTTGACGGTAGCTTCATCTCTCTTGGAGACAACAAATGGGGTCTTCGTTCATGGTATGGTGTAGACGAAATCGACGAAGAAATCATCGCTCTTGAAGAAAGTGACGACGATGAAGTAGCACCAAAAGCTAAGAAAAAACGTGTCAATGCCTTTATGGATGGTGATTCAGATGCCATTGACTACAATGCAGATGATCCAGAAGACGAAGACGCATACGAAGCAGATCCAGCTCTTTCATATGATGATGAAAATCCAGATGATGAGAAAAATGAAGTGGAAGCTTATGATGCAGAAATCAACGAGATCGCTCCTGATGACTTGGGTGAAGATGTAGATCTTAACGAAGAAGACGACGAATTTTCTGACGATGACGCTGAAACGAGTGAAGAAGAGTAAAAGACTTCACAGAGGAGATCGCCTGATCTCCTTTTTTGTCGCTTGGGTAGAGTAGTTAAGTGAGTCTTCCGTTGGGTTGTAGATCTTTAGTTGGTTTTCTGAAAATGATCTCTCTTTTTCATGTTTTACCAATTCGAGTTGACAAATGTTCTGCTTTAAGGTATCATATTGTTCGGGCACCTCTTTTAGAGGTCGGGGCTCCCTAGTTACTAGGGGGCTATTTTTTGTTTTTCAGGAAGTTTTCTTGAAAAGTCGTTATTCATAAGGGTCTTGTTTTCTATTTCCCCTCGTAGTTAACAAGACCTTGAGCATTTTAGAAAGAGGAATCTATGTCTACGAAATATATTTTTGTAACTGGTGGTGTGGTATCGTCTATTGGGAAAGGGATTGTCGCAGCAAGTCTGGGTCGTCTCTTGAAAAATCGTGGTCTAAAAGTAACCATTCAAAAGTTTGACCCTTATATCAATATCGATCCGGGAACCATGAGTCCTTATCAGCACGGGGAAGTCTTTGTGACAGATGATGGGGCTGAGACAGATTTGGACTTGGGTCACTACGAACGTTTCATCGATATCAATCTCAACAAATATTCCAACGTGACAACTGGTAAAATCTACAGTGAAGTTCTTCGCAAGGAACGCCGTGGCGAGTACCTTGGCGCAACTGTCCAAGTCATTCCTCATATCACAGATGCTTTGAAAGAAAAAATCAAACGTGCCGCTGTAACGACAGACTCTGACGTCATTATCACAGAGGTTGGTGGAACCGTTGGGGATATTGAGTCCTTGCCATTCCTAGAGGCCCTTCGTCAGATGAAGGCAGATGTGGGTGCAGATAATGTCATGTACATCCATACAACTCTACTTCCTTACCTCAAGGCAGCTGGTGAAATGAAAACTAAACCAACCCAACACTCTGTCAAAGAATTGCGAGGTTTGGGAATCCAGCCAAATATGTTGGTTATTCGTACAGAAAAACCAGCTGGTCAAGGAATTAAAAATAAATTAGCTCAATTTTGTGATGTAGCACCAGAAGCCGTTATCGAATCATTGGATGTTGAACATCTTTACCAAATTCCATTGAATTTGCAGGCACAAGGTATGGACCAAATTGTCTGTGACCATTTGAAACTAGATGCACCAGCAGCGGATATGACAGAGTGGTCAGCCATGGTGGACAAGGTCATGAACCTCAAGAAACAAGTCAATATTTCCCTTGTTGGTAAGTATGTGGAGTTGCAAGATGCCTACATCTCTGTGGTCGAAGCCTTGAAACACTCTGGGTATGCCAACGACGCAGAAGTGAAGATTAATTGGATCAATGCCAATGATGTGACAGCAGAGAATGTAGCAGAACTCTTGTCTGATGCGGACGGAATCATTGTGCCAGGTGGTTTTGGTCAACGTGGTACGGAAGGGAAAATCCAAGCCATCCGCTATGCGCGTGAGAATGATGTCCCAATGTTAGGTGTCTGCTTGGGAATGCAGTTGACTTGTATCGAGTTTGCTCGTCACGTTTTAGGGCTTGAAGGTGCTAATTCTGCAGAGCTTGCACCAGATACAAAATACCCTATCATCGATATCATGCGTGACCAGGTTGATGTTGAGGATATGGGTGGAACCCTTCGTTTGGGACTTTATCCATCTAAGTTGAAACGAGGTTCTAAGGCAGCGGCTGCTTATCACAATCAAGAAGTGGTGCAACGCCGTCACCGTCACCGTTATGAGTTTAACAACGCCTTTCGTGAACAGTTTGAGGCAGCAGGTTTTGTCTTCTCAGGAGTTTCTCCAGACAATCGTTTGGTAGAAATTGTGGAAATTCCCGAGAATAAATTTTTTGTGGCTTGTCAGTATCATCCTGAACTTTCCAGCCGCCCAAACCGTCCAGAGGAACTCTACACTGCCTTTGTTACTGCAGCAGTTGAGAACAGCAATTAGCAAAATCAGAACCTTTGAGAACAATCTCAGAGGTTTTTAATCGATTCAGGAAAATCTTGCTAACTAAGATGCTTGCCGATAAGGGTTAGAAGTTCTCTTCCCTCTGTAATGGAAGAGAACATCCTTGCTCATATACTGCTTCCCCATTTGTCCTAGAGCCCTTTTTGTGTTACAATGAATGGTATGAAAGCTAAGAAATTATGGATGACTGGCTTGACAGTGGCTGGTCTAAGTGCCCTCGCTTTGGGTGCCAAAAAAGCAGCAGATAACCACAAACTTATGAAGACTCAGGAAGAGTTGGCCGCTATCGTGCGCGAACTTTTCTCAGATATGGGAGAGATCGCGACTCTCTATGTTCAAGTCTACGAAAGTAGTCTAGAGCGACTCGTCGGAGGGGTCATTTTCGAGGATGGTCGTTACTATACCTTTGTCTATGAAAATGAAGACCTAGTCTATGAGGAGGAAGTCTTATGATAACTCCTAGTAGTATAGAAGAGCTCGCAGGTTTTGTCGAACAGGATGGCAAGAAGGTCTTTCTTTTTGTGGCGGACTGGTGTGGCGATTGTCGTTATATCTATCCTGCCTTGCCAGAGATTGAGGAAACCAATCCAGAGTTCACCTTTATTCGAGTGGACCGAGACCAGTATCTGGATCTGGCTAAACTCTGGGATGTGTACGGCATTCCTAGTCTTGTTGTGCTAGAAAAGGACAAGGAAATCGGCCGATTTGTCAATCGTGACCGTAAAAGCAAGCAACAAATTAACGACTTTTTAGCAGGACTGAAATAGGAGAAAAAGGAAGCAATGATTTTTACATATAATAAAGAGCATGTTGGCGATGTCCTTATGACCATCGTGAAAAATAGCGGCGATGCTAAGTTGGACGTGGAGCGCAAAGGCAATATTGCCCGTGTTTTCCTCAAAGAAAATGGAGAAACAGTAGCTTGGAATATTTTCGAAGTTTCAAGTTTGTTTGAAATTGCAGAGCGCGGTCAAGTCTTTTTGACAGATGAGCAAGTCGCTCGTTTGAACCAAGAATTGCAGGCGGAAGGCTTTGCAGAAGAGATTATCAATGACAAAGAACCTAAGTTTGTTGTCGGTGAAATTGTCGAGATGGTAGCTCACCCAGATAGTGATCACCTTAATATCTGCCAAGTTGCCGTCGCGAGTGATAAGACTGTGCAAATCGTTGCAGGTGCTCCTAATGCGCGTGTCGGTTTGAAAACCATTGTAGCTCTTCCTGGAGCGATGATGCCAAAAGGAAATCTCATTTTCCCAGGCGAACTTCGCGGTGAAAAGAGTTTTGGCATGATGTGCAGCCCTCGTGAACTTGCCTTGCCAAATGCTCCGCAAAAACGTGGTGTTATTGAATTATCAGAAGATCAAGTTGTCGGAACTCCATTCGACCCAGCGAAACACTGGACTGCCTAGGAAATTGTCAGTGTTTGATAGACCAGATAGAGGGGGATAAGATGGCGAAAAATGTGGTGATTACAGGGGCGACCTCAGGAATCGGTGAAGCGATTGCACGTGCTTATCTGGAGCAGGGGGAGAATGTCGTTCTAACAGGGCGACGGACAGATAGACTAGAAGCCCTCAAGTCAGAGTTTGCAGAAACTTTTCCAAATCAAACAGTTTGGACCTTTCCACTGGATGTGACGGATATGACCATGGTCAGGACTGTCTGCTCCGATATTTTGGAAACGATAGGGCAGATTGATATCTTGGTCAATAATGCCGGACTAGCTCTTGGCTTGGCTCCCTATCAAGACTATGAAGAGTTGGATATGCTGACCATGTTGGATACCAATGTCAAAGGTTTGATGGCAGTCACTCGCTGTTTCTTGCCAGCAATGGTAAAAGCCAATCAAGGACATATCATCAATATGGGCTCAACTGCAGGAATCTATGCTTATGCGGGTGCAGCTGTTTACTCAGCCACCAAGGCAGCAGTTAAGACTTTTTCAGATGGCCTGCGAATTGATACCATCGCAACGGATATCAAGGTGACCACCATTCAGCCAGGGATTGTCGAAACAGATTTCTCTACAGTTCGTTTCCACGGTGACAAAGAGCGTGCTGCTACCGTCTATCAGGGAATCGAAGCTCTGCAAGCACAAGATATCGCAGACACTGTGATCTATGTGACCAGTCAGCCCCGTCGTGTTCAGATTACAGATATGACCATTATGGCCAATCAACAGGCGACAGGTTTCATGGTGCATAAAAAATAAAAAATTTTCTCGAAAAGTTACAAATTTCTGTAACTTTTTTTGATTCCCCGCGAATAGATAAGTAGGAGGAAGAAAATATGTATAATAAAGTTATTCTTATCGGGCGCTTGACGTCTACACCAGAATTGCACAAAACCAACAATGACAAGTCAGTGGCGCGAGCAACTATCGCTGTGAACCGTCGTTACAAAGACCAAAACGGGGAACGTGAAGCTGACTTTGTCAATCTTGTTCTTTGGGGGAAATTGGCTGAAACCTTGGCAAGCTACGCAACTAAAGGTAGTCTTATCTCTGTGGATGGAGAACTTCGTACCCGTCGCTTTGAGAAAAATGGCCAGATGAACTATGTGACTGAAGTCCTTGCCACAGGATTCCAACTTTTGGAAAGCCGCGCCCAACGTGCTATGCGTGAAAATAATGCAGGACAGGATTTGGCAGATTTGGTCTTGGAAGAGGAAGAATTGCCATTTTAGTACTCTTCGAAAATCTCTTCAAACCACGTCAGCTTCAGCTTGCCGTAGGTATAGGTAACTGACTTCGTCAGTTCTATCTACAACCTCAAAGCAGTGCTTTGAGCAACCTGCGGCTAGCTTCCTAGTTTAATCTTTGAGTATAAACATTGAAAAGTCTGAGTTGGTCTCAGGCTTTTTATCTTGAGAAATTCAGACTTTTTTCTTGACTATTTCTGACCAAGTGATACAATAGAACTATAAATTAGCACTCGGATATAAAGAGTGCTAATAATATGTAGTTCATCATGGAGGAAAACAGATGTTGAAACCATTAGGAGACCGTGTGGTCTTGAAAATCGAAGAAAAAGAACAAACTGTTGGTGGCTTTGTCCTTGCGGGTTCAGCCCAAGAAAAAACCAAAACTGCTCAAGTTATAGCTACAGGACAAGGTGTTCGTACCTTGAATGGTGACTTGGTTGCTCCGAGCGTTAAGGCTGGAGACCGTGTCTTAGTTGAAGCCCACGCTGGTATTGATGTCAAAGATGGCGATGAAAAGTACATCATCGTAGGCGAAGCCAACATCTTGGCGATCATTGAAGAATAGAAGGAGAAAGTAAGTATGTCAAAAGAAATTAAATTTTCATCTGATGCTCGTTCAGCTATGGTTCGTGGTGTCGATATTCTTGCAGATACTGTTAAAGTAACCTTGGGACCAAAAGGTCGTAACGTTGTTCTTGAAAAATCATTCGGTTCACCACTCATCACCAACGACGGGGTGACCATTGCCAAAGAAATCGAGTTGGAAGACCATTTTGAAAATATGGGTGCCAAATTGGTATCAGAAGTGGCTTCAAAGACCAACGATATCGCAGGTGACGGAACGACAACTGCAACTGTCTTGACTCAAGCTATCGTACGTGAAGGAATCAAGAACGTCACAGCAGGTGCCAATCCAATCGGCATTCGTCGGGGGATTGAAGCAGCGGTTGCCGCAGCTGTAGAAGCCTTGAAAAACAATGCTATTCCAGTTGCCAATAAAGAAGCTATCGCTCAGGTTGCTGCCGTATCTTCTCGTTCTGAAAAAGTCGGCGAATACATCTCTGAAGCTATGGAAAAAGTTGGTAAAGACGGTGTTATCACCATTGAAGAGTCACGTGGTATGGAAACAGAGCTTGAAGTCGTGGAAGGAATGCAGTTTGACCGCGGTTATCTATCACAGTACATGGTGACAGATAGCGAAAAAATGGTGGCTGACCTTGAAAATCCATACATTTTGATTACCGACAAGAAAATTTCAAATATCCAAGAAATCTTGCCACTGCTAGAAAGCATCCTCCAAAGCAATCGTCCGCTCTTGATTATTGCAGATGATGTGGATGGCGAAGCTCTGCCAACTCTTGTTTTGAATAAGATTCGTGGAACCTTTAATGTAGTAGCTGTAAAAGCTCCTGGCTTTGGTGACCGTCGTAAGGCTATGTTGGAAGACATCGCTATTTTGACAGGTGGAACTGTCATCACAGAAGATCTTGGTCTTGAGTTGAAAGACGCGACGATTGAAGCGCTTGGTCAAGCTGCTAGAGTGACTGTGGACAAAGACAGTACGGTTATCGTAGAAGGTGCTGGCAATCCTGAAGCCATTTCTCACCGTGTTGCGGTTATCAAGTCTCAAATCGAAACCACAACTTCAGAGTTTGACCGAGAAAAATTGCAAGAACGCTTGGCTAAATTATCAGGTGGTGTCGCAGTAATCAAGGTCGGAGCTGCAACTGAAACGGAGTTGAAAGAAATGAAACTCCGCATTGAAGATGCCCTTAACGCTACTCGTGCAGCCGTTGAAGAAGGAATCGTTGCTGGTGGTGGAACTGCTCTTGCCAACGTGATTCCAGCTGTTGCCGCCTTGGAATTGGCAGGTGATGAAGCAACAGGACGCAATATTGTTCTCCGCGCCTTGGAAGAACCTGTTCGTCAAATCGCCCACAATGCAGGATTCGAAGGGTCTATCGTCATCGATCGCTTGAAGAATGCTGAAGTTGGTACAGGTTTCAACGCAGCAACTGGTGAGTGGGTTAATATGATTGAAGAAGGAATCATCGACCCAGTTAAGGTTAGCCGTTCTGCCCTTCAAAATGCAGCATCTGTAGCCAGCTTGATCTTGACTACAGAAGCAGTCGTAGCCAATAAACCAGAACCAGCAGCCCCAGCTCCAGCCATGGATCCAAGCATGATGGGCGGGATGATGTAAGCTGTTTATACTAAGCAATTCATAAAAAACACAAAAGGAGGGAATGAGCATCCCTCCTTTTATCGCTTCCTTTTTATAAAATAGATTTGAGCTGGTTGGTGATATATGGTAAAATAACTAATAGTAGAAGGAGAAGAACATGATTGATGTAGAAGAAATTCTGAGCAAGATGAATCCCAATCAAAAAATTAATTATGACCGTGTCATGCAGAAAATGGTTCAGGTTTGGGAGAAAAATGAGCAACGTCCAACTATTCTCATGCATGTCTGCTGTGCTCCTTGTAGTACCTACACCCTAGAGTACCTGACCAAATACGCTGATGTGACCATCTGTTTTGCCAATTCCAATATCCATCCCAAGGCAGAATACCACAAGCGAGCTTACGTCACCAAGAAATTTATCAGTGATTTCAATGAGCGAACAGGCAATACGGTTCAGTACCTAGAAGCTCCCTATGAACCAAATGAATACCGGAAGTTAGTCAGAGGACTGGAAGAAGAACCAGAAGGTGGCGATCGTTGCAAGGTTTGTTTTGATTACCGTCTGGACAAAACAGCGCAAGTGGCTATGGATTTGGGCTTTGACTACTTTGGTTCAGCCTTGACCATCAGTCCCCATAAGAATTCTCAAACCATCAATAGCATCGGAATCGATGTGCAAAAGATTTATACCACCCACTATCTCCCAAGTGATTTCAAGAAAAATCAAGGCTACAAGCGCTCGGTGGAGATGTGCGAGGAGTATGATATCTATCGTCAATGTTATTGTGGATGCGTCTATGCAGCTCAAGCCCAGAACATTGACCTTGTTCAGATTAAGAAGGATGCCACGGCTTTCTTGTTGGATAAGGATGTTGAAAAAGATTATTCCCACATCAAGTTTACTGTCACTAAATTAGATATATAGCAATTAACCCAGCTTCCAGGCTGGATTTTTCAAATAAAAAAACCAGGGCTCTCACCCCGGTTTGACAACTTTACCGATTCTTTAGTTCTATGTAGCGTTTGTACCAAATGTTGACATAGGCCTCTGAGAAAGGACCGCGTCCATTGTTGATCCAATCAACAAGGATTTTAACATGCTCTTTCAAAATATAGTCTAAATCATCAGAATACTTCATTTTGCGTTTATGGCGCTCATACTCTTCAACGTCCAAGAGACGCTTTTCACCATCAGTGAAGACCTTGACATCCAAATCATAATCAATGTATTTCAGGGCTTCCTCATCTAGATAGTAGGGGCTGGCCATATTGCAATAGTAGGAAATCCCATTATCACGAATCATGGCAATGATATTAAACCAATATTTTTTGTGAAAGTAAACAATAGCCGGTTCTCGAGTCACCCAACGACGACCGTCACTTTCGGTAACAAGTGTGTGGTCGTTGACGCCGATAATGGCGTTCTCTGTTGTTTTTAGTACCATGGTGTCTCGCCAAGTACGGTGAAGACTCCCATCATGCTTATAACTTTGAATTGTAATAAAGTCGCCTTCTTTTGGAAGTTTCATAACTAACCAACTTTCTACAATTTATAAGTTTATCGTTTACTATTATATCATAAATCGGTCTAATTTTTTTGAATTTTACCTGAAAATGTTAAAGATATTCTCTGAGAGCGCTTGCTATATCCGAAAAATCATAGCCTTTTCTAGCCAAAACTTGAGTCAATCGTTGCTTTAGTTCGTAACCTTCATACTTTCGAGCATACTTAGCATATTGTTTGTCTAGCTCTTTAAAAATAAGTTCTTGAGTCTTTTCTTGGTCGACTTGACTGTCCAAGTCGTCAAAGGCATACTTAGCATCAGAATAGGAGAAGCCTTTGTTCGTTAAGTTTTGAATAATTTTATCCTGCAAGGCACGAGCGGGAAGCTTTCCCGTGTATTTTTTTAGAAGTTTCTCCGCCACACGTTGAGTAACCTCCGAAAAATCAAAATCCTTTAAAACATCTTCAATAGTCGCTTTGGCAATCCCTTTTTGAGACAGTTTTTGAGCTAGCACATAGGGTCCCTTATCTCCAGAAAGTTGATTTGCATTGATGATAGAATAGGCATACTGACGATCATTAATCCAGTTATCTTCTTTAAGATTGGCGATAACTTGACTTGTGATTTTTTTATCAAGATCATACTTTTTCAGATACTCACGAACTTCCTTTTCGGTTCGAGCTTTAAATGATAGATGGTAGAGGGCGAGATTCTTACCATAAGAAAACTGAGCAAAGCCCTGAATCTCGGTCAATTCTTCAGTGCTAACCACCTTATCTTTAGACAACATAAAACGGACAATGGTATCTTCCGTGATATAAGAGGTTTGTTGTCCATCTAGTTCCATCAAGTAGAGACGTTTTTTCTTTTCAAGTTTTGTGATTTTCATAGTTCTATTATACCCTAAAATGTGATAAGATAGGGGTATGAATCTGAAAGTCAAACAAAAAATACCTTTAAAAATCAAGCGGATGGGTATCAATGGTGAGGGAATCGGTTTCTACCAGAAAACCCTCGTTTTTGTACCAGGCGCCCTCAAAGGAGAAGATATCTATTGTCAGATTACTTCTATTAAACGTAACTTTGTTGAAGCCAAATTACTAAAGGTTAATAAGAAGTCGAAATTTCGAGTCGTACCAGCTTGTACCATTTATAATGAATGTGGTGGTTGCCAAATCATGCACCTCCACTATGATAAACAGTTAGAGTTCAAAACAGATTTGCTCCACCAAGCCCTGAAAAAATTTGCTCCTGCAGGATATGAAAACTATGAAATCCGTCCAACTATCGGAATGCAGGAACCAAAGTACTACCGTGCTAAGCTTCAATTCCAGACTCGAAAATTTAAAAATCAGGTCAAGGCAGGTTTGTATGCGCAAAACTCTCATTATCTCGTAGAGTTGAAAGACTGCTTGGTGCAAGATAAGGAAACCCAAGTAATAGCAAATCGCCTAGCTGAACTTCTTACTTACCACCAAATTCCAATTACAGATGAGAGAAAAACGTTAGGCGTTCGTACTATCATGGTACGTCGAGCAAGAAAAACGGGGCAAGTTCAGATAATCATTGTCACAAATCGCCAGCTTAATTTAACCCAGCTAGTAAAAGACTTAGTTAAAGATTTTCCAGAAGTCGTCACAGTTGCAGTCAATACAAATACAGCAAAAACAAGTGAAATCTATGGTGAAAAGACGGAAATTATCTGGGGCCAAGAGAGTATTCAAGAAGGAGTACTCGACTATGAGTTTTCTCTCTCCCCTCGAGCTTTTTATCAGCTTAATCCTGAGCAGACAGAAATTCTCTATAGTGAAGCAGTTAAAGCACTGGAGGTTAGCGAAGAAGATCATCTGATCGATGCCTATTGCGGTGTTGGGACGATTGGATTTGCCTTCGCAAATAAGGTCAAGAGTCTCAGAGGAATGGATATTATTCCAGAAGCCATAGAAGATGCCAAGCGAAATGCTCAGAGAATGGGGTTTGACAATACCCATTACGAAGCGGGAACAGCTGAAGAGATTATTCCACGCTGGTATAAAGAAGGCTACCGAGCGGATGCCTTGATAGTCGACCCTCCTCGTACAGGCTTAGATGATAAGCTGCTGGATACCATTCTGACCTATGTTCCAGAAAAAATGGTCTATGTATCCTGCAATGTTTCGACCTTGGCGCGAGATTTGGTTAAGCTGGTAAAAGTCTATGACCTCCAGTATATCCAGTCGGTCGATATGTTTCCCCACACTGCACGAACAGAAGCAGTGGTTAAGCTAGTGAAGAAAAGAAAAAATCAATTTCACTGAAAAAAGTCCTTGACAAAGGGGAAAAAGTAGG